>CALLAG010000176.1 GCA_938002705.1 uncultured Saprospiraceae bacterium
CATATCAGTATTATACTTAGCTACTTGGAAGAAGTCTTTCTGCGCTATATTAATAACACTTAACTCTACTGTAGGAGAGGCAATAATTGATAATTCTGACTCAGGTGTTACTGAAGCGAATGATGAACTTATCATTGTTACTGCGAAGATGATTGTGACTATTAATGTTTTCATGACTTTCCCTTTTTAATTATGATTCAAATATAGACTACATGCTTATCCGTGTAAATAGTCTATCCCCTACGCATAAGCTTACATACTACACAGAAGCTATACATACACCTCGAAAGGGGCCAATTTACGTCAGCTACTTGCTATTTTCTATGGGATAAAATGATAGGTTGTTCTATATTTTCTCATCTGAGACCAAGAAAAAACCTGAGATCTGGTACTAAACGCCTAGAACCTTAGGTCTTCTACGTGTATATCAGCATGATCTGCGGGGTCAAACATGAATGTAGAAGACTTAGTCACATAAGCTTTTTCATGTTTATTGAGATCCATCTTGATACGTGTGCCGTCTTTGTAGAATATCTTGGCTCTAAGGATAGACTTTGATTTATCTACTACGGTTAATCTGATCTTACTATATTCTGAAGATCTATCTTTGGGCTTACATTCTATCTGAGTACAATTCTGACCATTCTCAAAGAAGTAATTGCTTATCGCAAAAATATACTCGTCAGATTTGAATAGTTCGAATACATCTGCTGGTGTCAAGAATCCTGAATCCTCGTCTTGTTCAGCATCATTGATCTCGACCTCATTTCTGTTCTTATGGTACACCCACACTGTTGTCGCATCAGAGATAATCTGACGATCTTCGGTATCCAAGTTGAATTTGTCTCCAGATTCTATAAGTGATCCAGAATAGACTTCTCCCTCTCTCTCTGCATATTCTATGGTCATATCAAACTCAAACCTATGAGCACTATGAGATTTATACTCATTATATATAGATTCTAATACGTCTATGGCCTTCTGATCCGACACCTCCATATCCTGGGCCGTACTATGGTATGCTGACAAAATAAGTAATACTATAATGTATCTCATAGATGATGCTTTATATCAATAACCTGATTCCTATACTATATAATGTTTTGAAAATGTTAATCCTAAGAAAATAGTGCCGAATTCTATTTTTCCTTGCCCAAGTAGATATCTGCAAATGTGGGAAATGCAGCACTACCATAATGACTAAAGCATTTCTGATTAGTGAAATCCATATTATACTCAGACTGGAATGTGACAAGAAAATCACTCAATAGCTCAAAATCCATATTACGGGAATTAGGCTTGGGATAATAGACAAGATGCTTAATGCTGCCATCCGTATTCCAGAATACATTTAACCAAATTTTAATGCCTCTGATGTCGAAATCCTTGGATTCTGCGTATTTCTCCATATCACTTAGCAATCCTAACCACTTCTTATAGGCCTCATCCATAGAATCATTACAGACACTAAGTAAGGGGTCATTACATGTAGATACGAGAACTTCATATTCTGCTTCATTCTCGCCTATCATGAACACTGACGGCAATGAATCCAGCTCATTGAGCAAGATATCAGCTGCTGATAGATCACTGATATTAATCAGTAGAAAGAGTGTAATAAAGAATCTAAAATTGGTACTCAAGTGATTTTGATTATGTGTCAAATTCAATAATGACTTAAAAATATATAATATTTACTACTTCAATAATCCATGATACTAATTGATTAGTGCCTCATTATGTTTTATTAACATTTAATTTCGACTTATGATTATAGATATTGTAACAGTATTACTGGTTGCCTTCGGATTTTACCAAGGATTCTCTAAGGGCCTTATCAAGACTGTATTCGCGACCTTGTCACTGATTATAGGGATCATAGCCGCTATGAAGCTCTCCCCTAACGTCATAGAAGTTCTCCAGAGCTTTCTTTCCTTTAATGTCGCAGTTATTAATGTTTTAGGATTTGTCCTGACATTTTTCTTGGTCATGTTGCTCATAAGATTTTTAGGAAATAAATTGGAACACCTATTCGAAGCGCTTAATATCGGTATATTGAATAAAATCCTTGGCGGAGCTCTCTTAGGACTATTCTATGCTATTATCATCAGTTTCGTCGTATTCTTCATTAATAAGGCAGAATTGATCACTCCAGAGTATAGAGCTGCTTCATTTACCTATCCCATGTTAGAGCCTCTACCAGAATTGACTAAAAGTGCTGCATCTACACTTAAGCCGATCTTCAGCGACTTCTGGGATAAGATGATAGAAACGATGGATGCACTTAAGGAGAAGGGTGATGAGATGCAGGTGGAACCTTTGGAAGTCCCCGAGTGATGTAGGTATTATTTTCAATACATAGAATTATCAACTTGGAAAAAATGAATCCATTTCAGATAATCCTTCTAACCATGTGAAGTCCGTTAGCACTATTTATTCCTTAAATCAGTTATCTTAGTGAATAAAACATTTTTGTTATGTCTACCGCAGAATTAAAAAATAAAGTATTAGAACGCTTGAAATCAATTGATGAAGCACATCTTTTTGAAGAAATTCTGGGCATTTTAGATAATGAATCCAATGATAAAGTTGTCAATATCCCCGCTCATTATAAGGAGAAATTAGAGAAAAGTATTGCTCAAAAAGAAGAAGGTAATACCATCCCTAATAGTGATGTAGAGAAAAGCATAGAGTCATGGCTTTCATCCCCGCAATCTAAAGTTTGAAACTTCAGAAACATATTCCAAAAAGCAATATAGATATTACTTTGAAATCACAATTGTCCGTCCTTTGGCGGAAAATTCAAGAAGCGAGACTATGCATAGGGTTAATTCTAATTTCGATATTCTTCTCATGCAATACAAAGGATATTGTAAATGGAAATGTAAAAGCTCAAGCTAATCATGTAGTACCTGAACAAAATATAGAAAATTATTTTGCCGAAAATAGATTTGACTCCTGCGAGTCTTATTGTCAATTTCTAAATTCACTATTTATAGAGCCAGATTCTATACAAATTACTAAGTCATCATTAAGTAAAAGTCGAATAATAATTTCTGGCAAGCTAAAAGGGTTTTCAGGTAATAAATTAAATTCCCTTTCTGCTGAGAATCAAGAATTATTAATTGATTTAATAATTAATGAATCATGTTTGGAATTAAATGCAAATCAATTCTTTAAAAATTTACTTTCAGAAGGAGACTTTCAAAAGCTATCAGAAATAATTAAAGTGTCTAAAGTTACCTCTATAGCATTTCATGGCTTTTGTGGTTTAAGTTGTAGAATCGAAAATAATAAATTCCATTTTGCCACACTTAAACGTTTTGATTCTCATAAATTCGAAGATAAATTTGAACATATTGATTCATTTATGCTTTCTAATTTGCCGATCGATTGTCATAAAAAAATTGAACTGACAGGCTCAGTTTTTCATTCTAAAAGCATAGAATACCTCAACAAAAAAACCTTAAGAATAGAGATATATTTAATTGGAGAAAGTAAAGAACATAAGCTTAGTAACTTAGAATATTTATACTTTGATCCAGAGTGTTTTATAGGATTGTCGATAGATGAAGTGCTTTCACTTTTTGAATCAGAAGATTCTTCCAATTTTGAAATTATATCTATTAGAAAAATAAAGGCAATAGAGATAAGAATTATTGGGCACAATTCTATCGTATTACATACAAGCAAAGGGTTTGTAGATTCGGTTGCGTATTGACTTTATAGTCCCCCCGCTATCCGAAGTTTCTAACTTTCAGATGAATATTACAAGGAGTAATACCAATAATTACCTTAAAGTCATAGACTTACAAGAACAAACTTACTCCTGCTCATTTATTTTTCTTTGTTCCCCCCAAAGTACCTCATAATACTCTTCCAAGGGCACCATCCCCATCTGCTTTCTTAGTGAGTCTACAATATCAATATCATAAATGTTATAATTTACTTTTTCATTAACTTGAGAACCATACTCTTGATGAAAACCTGACTGTAATAACATTCTATCCCTTAGAAGACCTATCTCTTGTGCTGTAATAATCCTATTTTTATATAGTTCATTTAGATCTTGATAATACTTAACTTGAATCATAAAAGGTGCATGATGGATCAATAACCATATCTCACGACTATACTCTTCTAAAAATCCACACTTGTCAATAATGCCCTCTACTATTTCAACATTTTCTTTGTCAATACTTCTACGTTGATCCCTATTATAATTATCAGGATGCAACCGAATATCTTGATCTCTAAAATGTAGAGAATCAAAAAGCGGTTTTAATTCAGAGCAATTGATATCAATGCTATTTTTGTAAAGTTCTTGACTTGGGATATCATCAATATTTTGAAACAGAACTTGCAACATCCGTTCATCAATTGATGGACGCATCTTTATTATTTTCCGATAGAGGGTATCCTTTGACTTAGACCTAAATTCAGAATGATAATATTCAAGACTTATTTCCTCTTTGTCTTTTGCACTGAGAAGTTTATTATGAGAGTCTATTAGGATAACTTGATAATCGTTACCCAACTTTTTAGATGCAACAATTTCTTCGAAAGATATAATTGGGTATTCCTCAAAAGGGATCGTCTTACATGATAATATGAATAAACCAATCATGATTGGTAAATACCATAAACGTAGTTCTTTGACAGAATTCATAGATAGACATAAATAACTAAATTCCTCAAGATAAATATAAATTCTCGCTATTGAAGTTCGAAACTTCAGATGGATTTTACTTAGAAGTCGCAGACATTAAAGAGCGACATGCTATATCTATAAATAAAGAACCTACTCAAAGAGTAGGTTCTTTATTTATAACATTATGTTTTTTCTTCTTTTACACTTTACCACTCTTAAGATGCTCAAGGTAATGCATCAGCTCCATCTCACTTGTAAATAAGACTTGTCTTGGCTTAGATCCATTGGCTTCTCCTACGATGCCTAATGACTCCATCTGATCCATGATACGGCCTGCTCTGTTATATCCTAACTGCATCTTACGCTGTATAGACGATGTCGATCCATGCTGACTTGATACGATTAATCTTGTTGCTTCCTCAAACATAGGATCAAGGTCTGACCACTTAAGATTAGATCCACCCATCTCGCTATTCTCGTCTGCAACTTCTGGCAGGTGATATGGCTCAGCGAATCCTTTCTGATCGCTAATGTGCTTGATCACAGCTTCTACTTCTGGCGTATCTACGAATGCACATTGGAGTCTTACGATATCACTTCCTACTGAGAGTAACATATCTCCTTTACCTATAAGTTGCTCTGCACCTTTGGCATCTAATATTGTTCTACTATCTATCTGAGATGTTACCTTGAATGCAATACGAGCTGGGAAATTTGCCTTGATCATACCTGTGATAATCTTCACTGATGGTCGCTGTGTTGCGATGATAAGGTGTATACCTATCGCTCTTGCGAGCTGTGCTAATCTTGCTATCGGTAATTCTATTTCCTTACCTGCAGTCATGATAAGATCTGCGAACTCATCTATCACTAATACTATGAACGGTAAGAACTTGTGTCCATCTTTTGGACTAATTTTTCTTGCTACGAATTTCTCGTTGTATTCCTTAATATTTCTTGCTCTTGCCAGCTTGAGAAGATCATATCTCTTATCCATCTCTACAGTAAGAGAATTAA
>CALLAG010000177.1 GCA_938002705.1 uncultured Saprospiraceae bacterium
TATTATAGAGTGATTTTTAGAGTAGATCACAATATTCCATACAATCGAATAAGCTTAATATATGTCTATCAGCAATACTGTATTATACTTGCTTGCCCTGTTTTTCTGATGTAAGAATGACATTGTCCTTCATCTTAGCAAGATGGTGAGACATCATACTGATCTCACATTCTGTCGTTATACGCTTACATAATGTACCTACGTCGAGAGGCTCTTCTGCTTCTAATAACTCAAGAACTTCCAGTCGTACGGGATGTGCTATAGTCTTGAATATTTTAGCGACAGCTTGTAGCTTTAGACTTGATAGTTGTCTATTAGAAACTTTCATGACGCAAATGTATGAACAATTGAACAATTATTCAAATGTATTGTCATTTACGCCAATATACATTGTTAAATTAGGAATAGCGAGGAGGCTTGATCCAGTTACTGATATTTTTATTTGGAAATAGGAACCTATGATAATTGCAAGGTATCACTCCGACCTTTCGATGGATTATTGATGTCAGAAACAATAGAACGATCACTATACAAGCCATGGTTGTAATATCAGATTTTGATTCTCTGTTTTATAAAAGCTAATGCTAATCATCTATGAATAGATGATATGCTTTAATCAAATAGTCCCAATAGATCACTCTTGCCTAATGACTTAAATATATTCTCATCACTGACGATTATGTCTTTGGCTATTTTTTTCTTTTTGACTTGTAATTCTAATATCTTCTCTTCTATTGTATCCTTACATATCATCTTATAGGCGAATATATTTTTGTCCTGACCTATACGGTGTGTACGATCTATGGCTTGAGCTTCGACAGCAGGATTCCACCATGGATCTACGATATATACATAATCTGCTTTGACAAGGTTAAGTCCTGTATTACCAGCCTTAAGACTGAGTAGGAAGACTTTGACGTCATCATTGTCTTGGAACTCTTCTACTGCAGATTTTCTATCTCTTGTCTGTCCATCGAGATAAGCATATGCGATATTTCTATCATCAAGTTCTTTTCTTATTAATGCTAGCATACTGGTAAACTGTGAGAAGACTAAGGCATTGTGATGACCAAGATCGTTCTGTAATGTATTAACCAGTGTATCTATCTTGATAGATTTGGCTTTACTTGGGCTTAGAGTCTTATGGAACAGTAATGGAGAATTACATAACTGTCGTAATCTCAGGAGACCATCGAGTATTTTAAACTTGGATTTGCCTAAGCCATTGTCCTTTATACTTTCTTTTATATCTATAGCGATTTGGTTTTTGAGATCTTCATACATTTTTCTTTGTTCTGGGCCCATCTCACAGTAGATGATATTTTCACTTTTTGCTGGAAGATCTTTAGCGACGAGTTCTTTGGTTCTACGTAGTAAGAAGGGGTGGATTATCTTCTTAAGTTGCTCTGAAGTCTTGATGTCACCTTCTTTGTCTATAGGTGTCGAGAATCTATCTTTGAAGTGTGACTGACCACCGAATATACCAGGGTTGATAAAGCTGAACTGTGCATAGAGATCAAAGGTGTTATTCTCTATAGGCGTACCTGTCATCACGAATCTATTACTAGACCTCAATACACGCATGGCCTTATATCGCTTAGAATTTGGATTTTTGATTGCTTGCGATTCATCTAATATGATGTAATTAAAGTAGATCTCCTTAAGATATTTAATGTCAGAAGTGGCTGTATCATATGTCGTCAGTATAATATCAAATTGATTGATGTCACGGATCTCTCTGGATCTTTTAGGTCCATGATGTAGGAAGTACTGCAGATCTGGGCAGAACTTCTCGATCTCAGCGATCCAGTTAAATAATAAACTTCTGGGGACTATAACCAGCGTCACTCCTTTAGCTAGTTCCTTCTGATAGGCAAGAAGAGATATCATCTGTACCGTCTTACCTAATCCCATATCATCTGCTAAGCACCCTCCGAATCCTATCTGATCCAGTGTGCATAGCCACTGATATCCTTCCATCTGATATGGGCGGAGATCTGCTGTTACAGATTTAGGTAATTCAAAATTTTGATTGAAATTAGCTTCTTTGATTTTATCGAATTTTGTTCTAAGCTCTAAGTAGCTTTCATCTTCTGACACTTCATCGAATAATTCTTCGACTAGACTATACTTAAAGTGATTGATCTTAAGACCATCTTTATCGTCATCACTTAGTTTGTATAAGTTTTTTATTTTTTCGAACCATTCGTCTGGGAGTATACCCATCGTTCCATCACCTAACTTGACGTACTTCTCATTATTCTTGATGGCTTCTATCCATGTCTTGTAGGATACTGTCTCCTCTCCGAAACTTAAGTCTACATCTACTTCGAACCAGTCGATGCCTGATGCAATAGTCGACGATACTTGTGCCTTGTTAGAATTAAACTTAAAGTTATTAAGTGTTTCTTGTCCGAATATTTCTACCTCGTTCTCTCTACATGATTCGTAGAAGTTAAGAAACCATGCATCTTTTATAAATGTGGATGCAGATAAGTAGAACTGGCCTGTCTCCTGATAACTCTCGGCGAATCGGTCGCTGAGTTCTATCATGTATTGTATGAAGTCTTCTTTCTCTTGCTGATTGATACTTACGAGTTGTTCTTTCTTGTCTATAGTCTGAATGATATATGACTCAGACGATAGCGTATCATATACCTCTCCATCATAACTAAGCTTAGGCGTAAATACCATGTACTCACCAGCTTCACTCATGTATATATGTCTCTTACCGCCGACGAGTTCTTGTGATTGCTTCTGGAAGCTCTCAGGAAACTTCACATCTATAGATCCACTTATATTAGAGAATAGATTAAGTAGATGTATACGATCTTGCTCTTTTATTATGATTGGCTTTACAGTCCAGAATGATAATAGAGCGAAGATTTGGCTGGATTCGTACATGAAAGCTCTATGCTTTGTATCAATGCAGAATAGCGGCCACATGGTCCAGTCACTGTTAGGTTTGATTTCTATATCATCTATGTATAGCGATGTAGAGAGTAAGTAGTAGCCATCATCTTCTTTGATATCCATAGACATCTGTATTCTTTCTGGTTGGAAGAAGACTTGTCTTAAGTCAGATTTTTTTGGAACTTCATATTCATCTATAAACTGATCCGTGATATACTGAATGTCATGCTGTAGTTGCTCTATGTTATCTTGTAATAGATTAAGAAATCCTTGCAGATTTTTTTTGGATACTTGAGCATATTGACTGTATTCTTTAGTCAGTTTATCATACCACTCTAGTTGCTTGGTAGAGAAGTAAGTAGGTTTTTCTTCTATAGTAATACGAGAGCCCAGTTTGTTTTTAGTTTTGACAGACTTACCTTTCAGTATATATAGCCCGGGTAGGGTTTGTGCCTCGCTGTCATAGCTCCATAGATATGCATTGGCCCAGTTTTCGCTATCGACAATAGATTTCTGTTCTAATAGATTATGGAGACGATCTTGGCTTATGGACTTATTACTTACTTTCTTTTGTACAGATAATATGGCTTGTGATGGGAGCATAGCATCTTCTATTTCTATAGCATGGTAAGTTGCTCCTTTGAGCTCTATGGTGTATGCTATATCAAAGAGCTTCTTACTCATATTGAGCTTCTCCATGAAGTGCTGAGAGACAACACTATAATCGAGTTTTTTATTTTTTGACAATATCCTATGTACGCTATTGTCCTTAAGGACAGCATGTTGATGCTTACATAATAATGCACTTATCTCCTCACAGGTATTACATTTTATATAGTAAGTATCCTCTTCTTGTTTGATGTGTATTATGGGGATCGTTGTATCTGATTGGTCATAGAATTCCCACTTAGCGCCAGCTAGTTTAATTTCTAATTCAGAAGACTTAGTCAGTTCTATAGATTTGATCTCGTGTTTTATAAATGATTGGCTCCTATTTCTTGTATACAGGCTATCCCATACGATATTTTTGACATCATCATATATATGAGGCAGTTTTCTGTATTGATTAATGGGAGCTCTTTCGAGATTCAGTTCAGGCTCTTTTTTTACAACTTCGAACTTTACTTTGCTGTTAGCGATCTTACTATCTGAAGTACTGAGTAGCATATACAGGGAAGCGACTATGTGTACACAATCGTCGGGGTCGCTATTCTCACAAGTACAACTTAGGTATGATAGAGTGTTAGTGGGATCATAAGCGACTATAGTCTCTTGATCATCGATATAGCACTTTATCAAGCGCTGCTCAGCATCATTAAGAAGTTTCAGCTCTTCTATGTCTGCGCTCAGGTACTTAGCGAGTTTAAATTTCTTAAAACTAACTTCAGTATTCAGATATTCGGATATGGTTTTAGTAAGAAACATGCAGTATTTTAGGTAAGCTTTGGATGTTGTACAGCCCGCGAAGTTCTTAATAATTAATGGGATTTGCTGAAGGATTTTTTTGATTCAGCATTATATCATTTAATAACGACCAAAAGTGTTATAAATAAGATGTTTTTTTAAAACCTAATTATAATCTTACTCAAAAGATGTATATGGAATTATTGTCATAACGAACTGATTATGAGTCTATAAGGGTAATTTGCTATCAGAGTAGTCGCTGGATGTCGTCCTTGTATGCTCTACCTATGGGTATCGTAAGACTATCATGTAAGATCACGTGAGAGCTTCTTATTATTTGGATATGGTCTTTATTGATAATATAGGACTTATGTACACGTACCATCTTATCCCCAAAGTAATCAACCCAGTGCTTCAGAGGCTCTGATGACAGGAGCTTCTTGTCACCTAAGTTAAATTCTGTATAATCGCCATCAGCTTTAATGCATAGTATCTCATCTATGTGGACTTTAATATGTTCATAGCCAGATTTTATAAACATATATTGCGATTCTGATCTTTCAGAACTTAATGATTGCATGCGTATATTAACCTTGTCTATAGCTTGTATAAATCTACCAAATGAGAAAGGCTTCAGTAAGTAATCAACTACATTGAGATCATAACTCTCAAGTGCAAAATCTGAAAATGCTGTAGTAAGAATAACTTTAGGTGGCATCGTAAGCGTCTTCAGAAAGTCGATGCCAGAAAGCTTAGGAAGGTGAATGTCTAAGAATAAGAGATCTACCTCGCCACTATTGATGACATCTGTGCTTTCGAGTGCATTGCCATAGACACCTACAAGGTGCAACGAGCCATAATCCTCGATATACTTTCTGAGAATACGTTGTGCTGGTGGCTGATCTTCTATGATGATGCAGTTCATAACTTATCTCTTAGATTGATACTTAGATTGACTTCATATTGTGTGCCATCAGAAGTGATCTTAAGGTCATGTCTGTCTGGATATAATAAGTCAAGACGCTTCTGAACATTAGCTAATCCTATGCCCTTATCTAACTTCTCTGTATTACTGAGAATCTGATAATTATTAGAACATCGGAAGTGTAGTTGTCCATTGTCACTACAATCTATCTCGATATTTATATTAATCTTATCTGACTGGCTACTCTGACTATGCTTGAAAGCATTCTCTATGAATACGATTAATATAAGAGGTGCAATGTCATATGATCCACTGATAGAATTAATCTTGAGACTTACCTCTCCTCTATCTTCTATTTGTAACTCATTTAGATTGACAAAATTACCTATCTGACTCAGCTCCTTAGAGAGTGGGACATATTTTTCCTTGCATTCATACAACATATAACGTAATAATCCTGATAACTCCAGTATGATATCTGGCGTCTTGCTTGATCCCTCTAATGCATATGCATATAGATTGTTAAGATTGTTGAATAAAAAATGAGGGTTAATCTGTGATTTTAAAAATTGCAATTCACTTTCCCTGACGACATGTTCTAGTCGTTCTACTTCTTTGTTCTTAGTTATGGCATCCCATCCCAGCTTGATACCTGTCAGTATAGAGACTATAGGAATTATAGACTTAAATGCCCATAGAATCTGTACGGACTCGGATCTTGGTCCTGGAAAGAAAATCTTTTCTAGAACAAATTCTTCTATAAGTCCTGCTATTAATATGAAAAGAAATACAACTATTAGAAATAGAACGGTGTTCTTCTTTTTGTAAAAATAGGGTATAGCAATGTAATTTATAAATCCAGCAGCTATTGCGAAATTAATAAAGTAAGCATATCTGTAAGGTTGTATAGCATCTGCATTCCGATCAAGAGCATAGAATACGAACACTATAATGTGTACGATAATCTGAAAAAGAATTTCTTTATAATGAGAAGAATTTTTCATACCCTACAAAGAAAGTAAACACTGAGCATATATGTAGATTCTATCGGTGAACGAACGAATAGATATGTCAAACAACCAAAAAGATAGGATTTGGTACGGAGATTTGCTGTTTGGCTGATACATATTGTCGTTGACAGATTTAATTAGCTAAGACTGCAGATATACTACATATTTGCAACATATAAAAAATGATAAGAGCATGAAGACGTTAGCAGCACTATTTATATTATTCATGAGCCTTAGTGGAGTATCGCAATACTCTATCTCAGGTAGAGTTGTCGAAAGTGGTACAGGAGAGTCTATTGACTTTGCTACAGTTGTCGTAGCTGAGATCGGTAGCGGCACCGTCATCACAGGAACGACGACAGAAATAGGAGGAACATTTGAGGTAGATGTCACCAAGTCTAATGTATATGTAGAAATCAGCTTTATAGGATATGCTAACAAGACAATAAGTGATATTAGTTTTGAAAATGATAGTGCTGACTTAGGAGATATACAACTCGGCACAGATGCTAAAATACTCGAAGAAGTCGTCGTCCGAGCGGATAAGTCTACGACAGAATTTAGACTTGATAAGAGAGTCTTCAATGTAGGGTCGGATCTGAGTACGACAGGTGCTAGTGCATTAGAAGTACTTAATAATGTTCCATCTGTCAATGTAAGCATAGAGGGAGAGATCGCTCTACGTGGTGCCACTGGCGTTCAGGTATTAATCAATGGAAAGCCATCTGTACTTGCTGACGAATCCAGTAATGCCCTCGGAACAATCACTGCTGATATGATAGAAAAAATAGAAGTCATTACTAATCCATCAGCCAAATATGAAGCTCAAGGTACTGCTGGCATCATAAATATAGTCCTCAAGAAAAATCAAAAGAAAGGCATCAATGGATCAGTATCAGTCAATACTGGAGTACCACATAACCACAGTGTAGGATTCAGTATGAATAATCGTACAGAAAAATTTAATCTATTTACTCAGCTCGGTGTAGGGTACAGAGAGCTCCCGTCAGATGTAGAGAATGTTAATAGGGATAATATTAATAACAGAGAAGTGAGTTCTATAGGTGAGCAGTTTCGTAACGAGACTTTCTATAATTTTATATTAGGATCAGATTATTATATCAATCCGCTTAATATTATAACTCTATCAGGAAGTTTTGCTTATGAGGTAGAAGACCAACCGTCTAATATTGATTTTTCGTTATTAGAAGATGATATATTAAAAAGTGCTTGGTCCAGAAGCGAAGTCACCTCGGCAACTAATCCAAAACTCCAATATGAACTAAATTACAAAAGAGAATTCGAAGATAATAAGGATCATCAATTACTGTTCAGCGCTATAGGTAACTATTTTGGAAAGGATCAGTCTTCAGTTTTCACTAATAATTTTACATTAGGCACTGTGAGTCAAGGTAGTCAAAGAACGGCTACTAATTTTAATGAAAATAAACACACATTCAATTTAGATTATACCAAGCCATTCAATGATCTATGGACACTGGAGACAGGAGTTCAATATCTGATTAATGATGTAGGCAATGATTTTGAAGTAAGCAACCAAGATGATACTGGAGAGTTTATTGTCGATCAAGGACTAACGAATGTATTCGAGTACAGCCAAGATGTATTAGGTGTATATGCTACTGGTGCATACGAAGGTCGCCTATGGGGACTTAAGGTAGGCCTAAGGGCTGAGAATACAGATCTCAATAC
>CALLAG010000178.1 GCA_938002705.1 uncultured Saprospiraceae bacterium
CTGTTCTAACACAGAAAATATTGTAGCGCCACTTTCTCCGACCGTGTACTTACCGAACTCTGTAAAAATATCAGGCTCTTCGATATTCGCCTCCCTACATGCTGAAGCGATGTTGCCTACTATCTCGTTGATGATATACTCATAGTCATACTCAAAGCCTAAGTTGTTTCTGATAGGGAATCCACCGCCGAGATCTATGGCCTTCATCTCAGGACATACAGCCTTTAGGTCTACATAGAGTTTGAGTGCTTTCTGGAATTCGCCCCAGTAATACATGTTGTCTTTGATACCAGAGTCTATGAAGAAGTGCAGCATCTTCATACTGATAGTCTCATCTCCTTTGATTTCACTATTATAGAAGTCTATGATCTCGTTGGATCTGATGCCTAATCTTGATGTATAGTATGCCGATTGGGGCTCTTCGTCTATTGCCATGCGGATACCTATTTTCAGAGGCTTAGTCAGTCCTTTGGCATATTTTTTTACTCTTGTAAGTTCGGCTTTAGAGTCCAGGATCAACATAGAATTATAGAATCCGTCACTATTAAGTTTGGCTATCTTCTGCAGATAATCTTCTGTCTTATAACCATTGTGTATGATGATGACCTTCTTGCTTATCTCATTTTCTTCATACAACTTATATATCAGGTCTATGTCGAATGAGGACGAAGTTTCTAACTGTATACCTTCCTTAACTGCAGACTTGACGACATGTGAGAAGTGACAACATTTAGTACAGTAGGCATAGTGGTATTGGCCTTTGTACTTGTGCTTTTTGATAGCTCTTCTGAATAGATTCCTTGCTCGCTTAATCTGCTCACCTATACGAGGGAGATACATCAACTTGAATGGGGTACCGTATTTTTCGATTAGATGCTTGATTGGCACACCATAGAAACTGAGGTAGCCATCCTTTAGATCAAAGCCCTCCTGTGGGAAGTAATAACTTTGATCTATTAGGTCAAAATAAGTGTTCTTCATTTACTTAGTTCGTTTTTCCTTTTCGTCTTCGTTTATTATAATTATAGCAAGAGTACTCGGCTCTTATTTCGAGGCCTAAAGTATATTAATCGAAGCTAATAATCAGCATGCGAAACCTTATTTATTTTGGTCTGTGGAGGTTTAATTTTACTTGGAAATATAAAGATGCCGTATACAGTCATTGACTATACACGGCATCTTTTTTAATATTTATAATAGAAGCACCTGAGTCTTATACAGATGACTTAATCGTCAGCGATATCTTCTTCTAATTCATCAATGCTTATATCTCTGAGTATGTCTTCATCATAATCTTCGTCATAATCAATGTCATCACCATAGTCATTATCCTCGTTGCTGTTATAGTCTTCGAGATGATTAACATCATCATGCTTATCAGCCAGTGCTTCTTGTACTTGAGGCTTAAGATGACCCCTGTTGTCATAATCATTATCTTCTGCTATGACGTAGATCGCTTCTTCCACAGTCATACTGATAAGATAGTATTTGTCCTCCGTTTCGAATGGTAGACCTTTTCTTCTTTTACCATCTATGCCGGTAAATTCTTCAAGGTGTTTTCTAAACCCCTTGGGATAGACTAATTTAATTTGCTCCAGTAATTCTACTGAGAGTTTGTCATAGTCTTTGATGACTCTCGGCTTTATAGTAGATATCATTAGCGTACCTTATCGTAGATGATGACTTACTAATTAGCACCCATTTCTGAAGGCTTGAGAAGATCATAGAACTGACTTAATTTTGGCATTAAGATGATTCTTGTTCTTCTATTCATGCTTCTACCTTCTTCAGTTGCGTTATCACCCAGTTTGTTATATTCTCCTCTTCCTGCAGCGATGAGTTTGTCAGGATTGACACCATAGTTTTTCTGTAGTGTCTTGACTACTTGTGATGATCTTCTTACACTCAGGTCCCAGTTGTCTTCCATACAACTGTTTCTGATAGGAACATTATCTGTGTAACCTTCCACCATGACTTCTAATTCTGGCTTGGACTTGATGATAGTAGCGATCTTAGATAATACTTCTCCAGCTCTTGGAGTTAATTGGTAGCTGCCTGACTGGTAGAGCATCTTATCTGATAAGTTGATGAATACTACTGTCTTGTCTACTTTGACATCTATATCCTGATCATTGATACCGTCTTTAAGTACTGACTTAAGATTGATAGCAAGTGCCAGGTTAAGAGAATCCGCTTTTGATTTAGCATCCATGAGATGTCTTATGTATTTATCTTTGTTCTCTAGCTGACGTATTGTTTGGTTCATGTTTTCGTTAGCTGATTTAGATAATACAGTGAGGTCACCCACCTGTGAGTATTGTTGCTCTCTTTGCTTCTTTAGATCTTCTAACTGTGCTCTAAGAACAGCCTCAGATTCTTCCTTAGAATTTTTGAGTGTTTCGTATCTAAATTTTTCTGACTCCAGTTGTGTAGCGATGCTATTCTTTTCTTTTTTACATTCGTCTAAGTCATATTTTGTCTCAGTATACTTGTTAGTAGCTTGATCTACTTCATAAGTTAAGTCAGCTATTCTCTTCTTGCCAGAGCAAGACTGTAGTAAGAATACTGCTGCGATAAATAAGAATATGTTTATTTTCATAATATATAGTTTAAGTAGTTTTTTACCTGTCTTTGTCTAAATTTCTTGTTTTAAGAAAAAAGGGTGGAAACTGAAGGTTTCCACCCACCAACTTTATTTAATACCTATTTTTTACTTTTTCTTTTTTGCCTGTCCGACAAGGCTTTTGCCTTTGATGCCATGCTTCGGAGTATCACCATGGTTTGCTTTAGAGTCTCTCTGCGCTTTCTTTTTTGCTTTTAGAGCTTCAGCATTCCTTCTCGTTACTTCGAGTTTTGCCTTTTTGTTCATTACCGTAGACATATTGTTTCTATTTTTTTTATGTTCTATGATTATTAATAATTACAATACAAATATCAAATCTTTGGATATGCTGCCTATCCGTTATTCCATGTATTTTATAGAGTAGGTATTTTACCTAGTTTATTAGATAGACTTTATTGGGATATTACTTATCTAAGATAAGTATGGTCTCTTGAGACTTTATACCTGCTTGTTTTTCAGATATGATGATATCCCTGAGTGATTTATTGTCAAAATTTGAATCTTCTATAAATGCTGTTACCTTGAACTCTGTTCTTCTATTCTTCTGATGCTCTGCTTCTGTACACTTAGAGTCATTACCACAATTATTGACCAGTTGTGACTCACCGTAGCCTCTTGCAGTAATCCTCTTTTCTTTGATACCGCGAGATATGATATAGTCGACAGCCGCCTGAGCTCTCCTCTGAGATAATGTCATGTTGTACTCATCTCTACCTCGGCTATCAGTATGAGAACTGAGTTCTATTATGATAGGGTTCCTTTTGAGGATCTTGACAAGATTCTCGAGAGCAGGTCTTGCATCTTTTCTGATATATGACTTATCATAATCATAGTATATATTCTCTAAGACAATAGCCTCATCTTGGATGATCTTCTTCATAGGTATATCCGTGATCAAGCTGCCTCTCTGATTGATATCAGTAAGCTCATATTCTATCTCAGGAGAGTAGTTACTTCCTAATCCTTCGAAGCACAGGATACAACCTTCTATATCCACATAGGCTTCTATTCTTTTGGCAAAGTATCCTTTCTTTCTTAGAAGAATAGTGTAATGATTACCTCTCTCAAAGTTGGCCTTGAATGTATTCTTCGGATCATCCTCGATACTTACGATTTTCTTATCTGTCGTATTGTTATATATCTCGATCTTGAGATTCTTAAGTTCCTTGCCTAATTCTCCATTAGTAAAGCTGAGTCTCTCTCTGACCGTACCTTCAAACTCATAGCCTGGGAGTCGCGTCATCATAAGATCTTTAGTCTTAGTGTCAGAATCTACTGTAATGATTGTTTCCACGTCATAGTACGCCTGTCTCATCAGTCTGACCATATACGTACCCGGCTCAGGGACTTCTATGATATAGTTACCCAGATTAGTAGATTGTGTAGTGACGATCTGACCATCTACTGATAGGTCAAATACGGATACTTCGACATCGTCAAGTTTTCTGTTGTTCTTATCGTCTTTAATATATCCTGTGACGACGATAGATTGTGCTATCACAGATGCTGATATTGTAAGTAAGAATGCTAAGAATATGATATTTTTCATTGTTATAATTTTATACAAATATCAATGTCAGTGCAGTAGTAGAGCTGGTGCTAAAAACGTATTTTTAGGTGTAGGTGATTTACCTATGGTGGGGTGTTGTTTGTTGCCTTTTTATTCTGAATATTATTAGAGTCACACTAAAAGTAAATATGAAT
>CALLAG010000179.1 GCA_938002705.1 uncultured Saprospiraceae bacterium
GAATGCTCCATGTGTCGACGTATGGCTATCCCCACAGACGATGGTCATCCCAGGCTTAGTGATACCTAACTCGGGTCCTATGACGTGGACGATACCCTGATTAGCATGACCTAATCCATATAATTGAATACCAAATTTATCACAATTCATAGTCAGTGTATCGACTTGTTTTCTTGATAGTTCTTCTTCTATAGGTAGATGTTGGTTCTTAGTCGGTACGTTATGATCTGCGGTACCTAAAGTCTTAGAAGTCCTAAGGACCTTGATATTCCTCTGAGTCAATCCATCGAAAGCCTGTGGACTTGTCACCTCATGAATAAAATGGTGGTCGATATACAGTACATTGCGATTGCCCTTAATTTCTTTGACTATATGGCTGTCCCATATTTTATCAAACATTGTCTTACCCATCTTCATTCCTTTTTATGCTAGAGCCATAACTTGATTAAGCATTACAGAAAGATCAGTATCATTGACTTCTTTCTGTCTGTCAGCTAAATCAATAAAATTCTTATATACCATATCTAAATCATCCTTAGTAAGATCATATCCTACTTCCTTAGCACGAAATGCCAGTGCAGCTCTCCCACTTCTTGCTGTCAATACAATTTTTGACTGATCTACCCCTACATCTTTAGGATTTATAATTTCATAGTTATTTCTACTCTTGATGACACCATCCTGATGTATGCCAGAGGAATGTGCAAAAGCATTATCTCCTACGATGGCTTTATTAGGTTGTACGGGCATAGACATGCTTTCAGATACCATCCTGCTGATAGGATTAAGCATTTTAGTATTTATGCTGGTATAATAAGCTTCTGGATATTTCTGCTTTATAACCATGACAACTTCTTCTAAGGAGGTATTACCTGCTCGTTCGCCTATGCCGTTAAGCGTACATTCGATTTGTTCTATGCCATTTTCTATACCCGCTATGGAATTAGCTGTCGCTAATCCCAGATCATTATGACAGTGAGCTGATATGACAACATTATGTATACCTGTTACATTTTCTTTTAAGTAAGCTATCTTCTGGCCATACTCTTGAGGAAGACAGTAGCCTGTCGTATCAGGTATATTGACAACGGTAGCACCTGCTTTGATAACAGCTTCTATAACCTTAGCGAGATATGCGTTATCAGTCCTACCTGCATCCTCTGCATAGAATTCTACATCATTTACATAAGTTTTAGCATACTTGACTGCGGCGACTGCTCTTTCTATTATCTTATCGGGAGTGGAGTTAAATTTATATTTGATATGTTGCTCGGAGGTGCCTATACCAGTATGGATACGTGGCTTATTAGAATACATCAGTGCCTCTGCTGCGGTCTTAATATCGCTCTCCACAGCTCTAGACAAAGCACAGATAGTAGGTTCTCTCAACTCTCGAGATATCATCGCTACAGAGTGAAAATCTCCAGGACTTGATATAGGAAAACCTGCTTCTATGACATCCACACCCATTACTTCGAGTTGCTTAGCAATCTTTAGCTTTTCAATAGGATTTAATTTGCACCCAGGGACTTGCTCTCCATCTCTGAGTGTCGTATCGAAAATTTGAATGTGTTTCTTCATCATATTTTTTACCTTGGCTTTCTTAATACTTGATTAAAAATATTTTTACTTGCTCACAAATGAGAATCAAATAAAAAAACTATTACTAAATCCAATGGCATATAAAAAAGCCTAAACGCATGTGTATCAATGTTTTACTTCGATAAAAATTACAATGCCTAAGAAGAGTTACGACAAGCTCAGTTTATTAATCATCAGTCTTACTAAGGCTGAAAAAAGGAGTTTTAGACTATATGTCAATAGGTCTTCAGATAATGGCGATAGTAAATTTGTTCAGCTTTTTAATCAAATAGAAAAGGATGGAAATTATAATGAAGAGAAAATCTTAAAAAAATTACCTCAAATAAAAAAGAGACAATTATCTAATCTTAAGGCCAATCTATTCAGACAAATATTAACCTGTCTTCGGCTCCTTGAAAGAACTAAGATTACTGAGATAGATGTCCGGGAGCAGATCGACTTTGCTAAGATCCTCTACGAAAAAGGACTCTATAAGTCTTGCTTGGAGCTATTAGATAAGGCCAAGAAAATGGCTCTTTCTATTAACTATGAAACATTAGCTCTATCAATCCTATATTTTGAAAAAAGAATAGAGACGCAGCACGTAACGGGAAGCATGGCTATCACTGCTGAAAAATTAGCCTTGCAATCTAATGAGATTCTTGAAGGCATTAACCTTACTAATAGCTTATCCAATCTATCACTGCTCCTCTATGGTCGTTATCTCAAGCATGGTTATGTCAAAAATGAAGATGACTACTTACAACTCAAAGTATTCTTTAACAAACACCTACCAGAATATGAACTTGACGAATTAAAATTCTATCAAAAATTATATCTGTATCAATGTTACGTATGGTTCTATAATATGACACAAGATTTTCCATTATACTACAAGTATGCTAATCGATGGGTCAATATATTCCACAACAATGAGGAACTGATCGTAGAGTCTACGCCTTTATTTATGAAGGGTATACATAATCTGATGAATGCTCTATTTATGTCAGGCAAAAGAGAAAAGTACAATGAGACTTTTAATTATTATAAAAAGTATGATATTCATAAAAAGACCAATGCCACTCGGAATGAAATATCTAACTATTATCTCTTCTTCCACATCCATAATCTCAACAGATTAATTATCAATGGTCTATATGATAATAGTGCAACCGAATTAGAAGAAATCACAAATCTATTAGAAAAAAATCCTTACAACTGGGATAATAGCAGAATTCTCGCATTCTACTATAAGATGGCTTGCGTATATTTTGGTGACAATGATCTTAATAACTGCATAGATTGTCTTAACAAGGTAACTTATAAAAGCATGCCTGCTTTTCGTGAGGATATTCAATGCTTCGCAAGTATATTAAATCTAATTGCACATTTTGATCTAGGTAATATAGCTCTTGTCAACTATAAGTTGAGATCTCTCTACCGTTTCTTATCCAAAATGAAAGATTTAGAAAAAGTCCAACTCGAAATTATCAAATTCCTACGACGTACTCCAAACATGGAAGCTTCAAAAATGAAAACCGAATTCAAAAACTTAAGAGATAGATTGCAGATAATCGGTACTGAAAAATATGAGAAAAGACCTTTCCTTTATTTGGATATCATCTCATGGTTAGAAGCTAAGATAGAGGATACAACAATAGGTACGATCATCAAAAGAAAAATAAATTCCGATGTCTAACTCAAATAATATTAGAGTCATAACTCAGGGTATACCGGGCAGTTTTCACTTTGAAGCTGCTAATAATTATTTTAAAAACAAGACTATAGATTTTGTTTCTGCAGACTCATTTTTAGAATTAGCTTCGGGATATATGCAAGACACTACTATCGACTATGGCGTCATGGCTATTGAAAATTCTATAGCCGGTAGCATCATCAAAAACTATAAAATCCTAAGAGAAAACAGATTCAGAATAATAGGGGAAATCTATCTGCCTATTATACATAACCTAATGGCTGTAAGAGGTCAGAACATAGAAGACATCAAAGAAGTACGCTCCCACCCTATGGCCATTAATCAGTGCTTAAGTTTTCTTAAGTCTCATAATATTCATAAATATATAACAACTACAGATACTGCTCATAGTGCTAAAGTCATAAGCGAAAACCAAGAGAAAGGCGTTGCCGCAATAGCAAGTACACTCAGTTCTGATATCTATAATCTAGAGATTATCGCTCCAAGCATCCAAAGTTCTAAGATCAACTACACGAGGTTTTTTAGCTTTCAGAGAGCTGAAGCTGCTATTCCAATCGGACAATTTAATAAAGCTTCAATATATCTAAGAACGACACATCAGAAAGGAAGCCTTCTCAAAGTGCTTGAAATTATCTATAAGTACGACATCAACTTAAGTAAGTTACAATCATATCCAATAATAGATAACCTAAACAAATACTACTTCCATTTAGATTTAGAATTTGAAACATCTATACAGTACGAGAAAGTCATACCGGAATTACGAAATATAACTCAGGAGCTAGATGTCCTAGGAGTCTATAAGAATGGTATAACTGCTATATCCTAATAATAATCTCTCGCAGTACTTATACTAGAACTCACTACTTGTCAAGAACTCTATCTCGGGATGATTATCCTGTGCCATCTTAAGCGTCCAAGCTGATTCTGCTAAGTAAACGAGCTTACCATCCTTATCCAAAGCTAAGTTGTTCTTACGACGAGAACGCAGTTCTGCTAAGGCTTCTTTATTATCTGTTTTTATCCAGCATGCTTTATGCATCGGTAGACTTTCATACTGACACTTAGCACCATACTCATGTTCTAATCTGTACTGGATGACCTCAAACTGTAAAGCACCTACCGTACCGATGATTTTTCTATTATTAGAAATCTTAGTGAATAGCTGCGCTACACCTTCATCCATTAATTGGTCGATACCTTTGTTTAATTGCTTAGACTTAAGCGGATCTGCGTTATTGACAAATCGGAATTGCTCTGGAGAGAATGAAGGGATACCTTTAAAGTGAAGTACTTCACCTTCTGTCATAGAGTCACCTATCTTAAAGTTACCCGCATCGTACAGACCTACGATATCTCCCGGATAAGCATCATCTACAATATTCTTTTTTGATGCCATAAACATCGTCGGGTTAGAAAATTTCATTTTCTTTTTCTGCCTTACATGGAAGTAATTTGTATTACGCTCGAATGTTCCAGAACATATACGCATAAAGGCAATACGGTCACGATGCTTAGGGTCCATATTAGCATGGATCTTAAATACAAAACCTGAGAACTTCTCCTCCGTAGGTTCTACCATTCTCTCATCAGTCTCTCTTGATAATGGATGAGGAGCGATATCTACAAAGCAGTCCAGCATTTCTTTGACACCAAAATTATTGACAGCACTACCAAAAAAGATAGGATTCAATAAGCCCTTCTCATATTCTTCTTTGGAGAAAGGTGGATAGACTTCTCTTACCATTTCTATATCAGATCGTAATTCGTCAGCTGCAGCTTCTCCTAAGAGATCATTAAGACTTTCATCTGAAAGATCAGATATCTCTATCACGTCATCATCTGTCTGCTTACCGTGTGCAGAAAACAATCTTATATTATTAGCGTATAGGTTATAGACACCTTGGAATCGCTTACCCATCCCTATAGGCCATGATAATGGACATGCTCTCATACCCAACTTCTGTTCTACATCATCTAATAAGTCAAATCCGTCAAGACCTTCCCTGTCTAACTTATTGATAAATACTATCATAGGTGTCTGACGAGTCCGACATACCGCTACTAACTTCTCCGTCTGCTCCTCCACACTCTTAGCCACATCTATGACGACGATAGCACTATCTACAGCTGTCAGTGTTCTATAAGTATCCTCTGCAAAATCCTTGTGACCAGGCGTATCCAAGATGTTGATTTTCTTATCTCGATATTCGAATGCCATAACCGAAGTAGCCACAGATATCCCTCTCTGCTTCTCTATCTCCATGAAGTCAGACGTAGCATGCCTCTTGATCTTATTAGACTTTACAGCTCCAGCGACCTGTATGGCACCACCGAACAGTAAAAGCTTCTCCGTCAGAGTTGTCTTACCAGCATCAGGGTGAGATATGATGCCGAATGTCTTTCTTTTATTTATTTCTTCTTGTAATGCCATGAACGCCTAAGTTATTGGCTGCAAATGTATTACAAGTTTGTTAGTCGCTATAACTTTTATATGAATCAAATGTCAGTATAGAAGCGTATTATCCTATAGTGCCCAGTAGTCTATCACAGTTACATCCTCTACATATGGACCTATCAATTTTACAAACGCAAGATGATCAGGATGTGGCAGATACTTTTCTCTATCCTCCTCAGAACCGAATGTGACTAAAAAACAGTGAGTAAATCCTTTGTCCAATCCTTCAGGGCTATTATTTACACCCCATTCAAAATCTTTTATTGATGGTATTTTACCCTGTAGAGCGGCAAAGGCCGTCTCGATCTCCTCTATCTTTTCATAATCTGCTGATTCGTTAAAATTAAATAATACAACATGCCTAAGAAGGGCCTTATTAGTATCTACCAAGCTCTCCTGGGTATTCTTATTATCTTTAGAAGTTTCTTTTTTATTATCACAAGACATAATTGTGATGCTGAGTACTGATATAAAAAGTACTATGAATTTCATAATTATAATTTTCTCCAAGGTATAAAAAGTCTATTCAATGTCAATATTCATTCTTATTTTACATTCGACTAATGAGTTTAATAACAATTAGGCAATTTTATACTTTACCTACTAAGAATAAATATATCATGTTGAAGATTGTATCCCTAGCTATAACTATGCTCTGTTGCTATACCGTCAGCAGTCAATATACATTAGATGACATCGCTTCTGAATATCAAGCATACAATGAGAACCTATCAGAAACGAATACTACGAAGTGGCCTGATGTCAGTCCTAATCAGATCAAGCTACAGAAAACAATATTTAGCAAATGGATCTCTGCGCTGAGTAAGTTAGATACCACAGACTATAGTACTGTAGATAGGATCAATTATGATATGCTCTATCTCATATTAGATAACGAACTATTTCTTATCTCAAATAATGATCACCTCATGCCGCTCAACAGCGAAGGTGGATTCATAATCAATATGATGTATGCTGTAAGAGGTGTCAATCTAAGCGATCCAGAAAAAATAGATCATTATACATCCAAACTTAATGACACGCCTAATTATATCAACCAACAAATCAAAAACTTAAAAGCGGGTCAAAAATCAGGTATGAGTTGGCCTAAGGTTGTAGTAGAGAATTGTATAAAAGTCTTAGATGATGCACTAGAGAATAGAGGTAAAGATTTTTTCTTGAATAAGCCACTCTCAGATGCGGATAGTAATATTACTGTAAATGAAAAAGTCTATCAATCATTCGTAGAACTCAGAAAATACCTAAAGGATGATTATCATAAAAAAGCTCCAGAAGAAGTAGGCATTTCTAATACTACAAACGGTAAAAAATTCTATGAACAGAGGGTTCGATATTATACTACTCTCGATATGACGCCTCAAGAAGTGTATGACTTAGGCAAAAGTGAAGTGTCACGTATCAAATCTGAGATGACAGCTATTATCGATAAGTTAGACTACAATGGCAGTTACGCTGACTTCTTAGAATACTTAAGGACAGACCCTCAGTTCTATGCAGAGACTCCAGAAGAACTTCTGTACTACGCAGCTTGGTTATCTAAGAAAGCTGAGGCATTCTTACCGCGATACTTTAATAAGTTACCGATGTTACCATACACTGTATCACCAGTCCCGGCTGAGATTGCCCCTAATTATACAACAGGTAGATACTCAGGGGGGTCCATGGAGAGTCAGAAAGCCGGAGCCTATTGGGTCAACACTTATAATCTACCTGCCAGACCACTATATGTACTTCCTGCACTAACATTACATGAGGCAGTCCCCGGGCATCACCTCCAGATAAGTCTTGCCAATGAACTGAAAGATAGCCTTCCAGCATTCAGGTCACAATACTTAAGTGCATATGGAGAAGGATGGGGTCTCTACTCAGAGTACCTAGGCAAAGAGGCTGGCATGTATGAATCCCTATATGATGACTTCGGGAGACTGACTTATGAGATGTGGAGAGCGTGTAGGTTAGTTGTAGATCCTGGTATGCATTATTTCGGCATGACACGACAAGAAGCTATCGACTACATGCGTGAGAATGCAGCACTCTCTGACCATGAGATCAATACAGAAATCAATCGCTATATCGGCTGGCCAGGCCAAGCTGTATCTTACAAGATAGGCGAACTAAAAATCAGAGAACTGAGATCTAAAGCAGAAAAGTCCTTAGGAGATGATTTCGATATTAGAGAATTTCACGACCTTGTACTAGCTAACGGATCTATACCTCTGACGACATTAGAAAGAATAATAAATACATATATCACACAAAAGATAAATAATACAGATGCCAAGAAAAATTAGAATGGGAATGATCGGCGGAGGTCGAGGTGCATTTATAGGTAACGTACACAGAATGGCCGCAGCATTGGATGGACAAATAGAACTGGTCTGTGGTGCATTCAGCAGTAGTGCTGAGAAGTCAAGACTATCTGGAGAGGATCTATACTTAGATCACAATAGAGTGTATGATAACTACATAGAGATGATAGAAAATGAAAGCTTATTGCCTGAGGATGAGAG
>CALLAG010000180.1 GCA_938002705.1 uncultured Saprospiraceae bacterium
CCTCCTAATATTAAGACATTAGCTGGTGTCACACCTGGTACACCACCGAGAAGTATTCCTCTACCTTTCAGAGGTTTCTCTAGGTACTTAGCACCTTGCTGTACAGCCATTCTTCCAGCGACTTCTGACATAGGAACTAACAGGGGCAGTGAGCCATCTAAGTTAGTTACTGTCTCGTATGCTAAGCATGTAGACTTGCTCTTGATCATTGCTTTAGTCAGTGCACGAGAAGATGCAAAGTGAAAATATGTAAAGAGTAGTTGGCCTGGTCTAGCGAGATCGTATTCAGATTTGATAGGTTCTTTGACCTTCATGATCATCTCAGCTTTCTTATAGACATCTTCGATTTTGGGAAGTATTTTTACACCATAACTTTTATACTCAGCATCAGTAAATCCTGAGCTTAAACCAGCTGATTTTTGGACAAAGACCTTATGTCCTCTTCTGGTTAATTCGAGTGCTCCTGCTGGTGTGAGTGCTACTCGATTTTCATTGTTTTTTATCTCTTTAGGAACTCCTACAATCATGTGTTTTGGTTTGAGCTTGATATTGTAATGTATAACGCCGTAATAATAATATTTAACAACGTAATAATTAGAATATAGCACAAAAAAAAACCCGTGAAAACCAATCACGGGCATACTCAATTTAATAACCAAAACTCATTTGACTATTATGAATCAAAGAATATGCCAAACATTAGTTATATTCGTAATATAAGCTAATCTCTACTTTAGTACTCTTAATTTATTTCTTTCGTAACCTTACAGTACTTATGAGACATAAAAAAAGCTCGTGACATTTCACGAGCTTAAACGAATTTTACAATTTAATAACCAAAACTTACACAATACAAATATAAAACATATTATGAATTATTCACATATGTAATAGATTCATTTGCAGTAATATATGATGGATTATTAAGCGAATCCCTTTTTCTTATTGATTTCCAGTCAGTTATACATTTGATTACCATAAAATTTTAACATTATCAAGATTCATAAGCTTAAGGTTCTTCTTGAAGACAATCATTTATTGATCGTTAATAAGAGGGTAGGTGTGTTAAGTCAGAAGGACAAAACCAATGATGACTCCATCATTGAGATAGGCAAAGCTTATATCAAAGTAAAATATAGCAAGCCTGGTGACGTATTTCTTGGTCTGCCTCATAGGCTGGATCGTCCTGTGAGTGGAGCTATAATTCTGTGCAGAACGAGTAAGTCTCTTACCCGTATGAATGAGATGATAAAGAAAAGATCTATAACTAAAGTGTATCATGCAATCGTGGAAGGTAGACCAGCAGCTACCAGTGGGAAGTTGGTTTCATATATCAAAAAGAATCCTGCTAAGAATAGAGTAACCGTAATGGATGATCCATTTCATGATGCTAAGCAAGCGATCCTCAGTTATAAAGTTATAGATTATAGAAAATCCAGATCATTGCTTGAGATAGAGTTAGAGACTGGTCGACCTCATCAGATCAGATCACAATTAGCTCATATAGCTCATCCTATCATAGGAGATATTAAGTACGGATCGGATAGGCCATTGCCAGATAAGTCTATTGCCTTACATGCATACAGATTGCAATTTATCCACCCAGTCGCTAAGACACCTGTAAACGTTATTGCTCCACGTCCAGATATGCCATGGTGGGACGCATTCATTTAATTTTATTTTATAACATCTACAAAAGACTATAATGTATAGTTATTCTTTTTACTTTTGCAGCGGTGAGGGGCAAACGGCAGGCTCCTGTTGAATTCCCCCAGGGCGGAAACGCAGCAAGGGTAGATGGTTGAGCGGCTAGGTTTGTTTCCTCACTTTTTTTTCCTCTTTCTTTCATATCCAATCCTCTTACTATTATGAGATTTTTTATTGATACCGCAGATTTAGATCAGATCAAAGAAGCACACGATTTAGGAGTATTAGATGGTGTAACGACTAATCCTTCGCTGATGGCAAAAGCAGGTATTACTGGCGCCAAAAACATCGAGGATCACTACAAGAAGATCGCAAGCATCGTAGAAGGTGATGTCAGTGCAGAGGTTATAGCTACTGATTACGCTGGTATCGTAGCAGAAGGGGAGTACCTTGCTGACTTAGCACCTAATATCGTAGTCAAAGTGCCTATGATAAGAGAGGGTATCAAAGCGATAAGCCACTTCTCAGGTAAAGGCATCAAAACGAACTGTACACTTGTATTCTCTGCAGGCCAAGCCATCCTTGCTGCCAAGGCGGGTGCTACCTACATAAGCCCATTCGTAGGAAGAGTGGATGATATTAACTGGGACGGGATAGGTCTTATAGAAGAGATCGCAGAACTCTACGCTATTCAGATGTATGATACTGAGATTCTTGCAGCTTCTATCAGAAATGCTCGGCATATCGTACAAGCTGCTAAGGCCGGCGCTGATATCGCAACATGTCCATTACATACGATACTTGGATTATTAAAGCACCCACTAACGGATATCGGATTAGCTAAGTTTCTTGAAGATTACAATAAAGGCAACGCTTAATCAACTTTAGCTTTCGCTAAATATTTCTAACACTTTTTCTATTAATCTACCTACAGTCTTACTGGCTTGTGAGGAGAACTCTCCTGTCACCCTGTTAGCTAATATTGCATTAAGTGATACCGCTTTGTGACCGAGTAGTTTTGATAAGCCGTATATGCCTGCTGTCTCCATTTCTAAGTTTGTAATTCTAAGATCCCTATAAGTTAAGCTACTCATCATCTTAGCTATGTCATGTCTCGCTTGTAATCTAAGCGATCTTGACTGAGGTCCGTAGAACCCATTAGCAGTAATGGTGATGCCTGGTGAGGCTATCTCGCGGAATTTATTAATGAGGGTAGTGTCTCCTGCAGTGGCATAGATAGGGCTCATTGATGTCGAACTTTCTATTAATTCTTCTAAGTCTAATTCTCTAACAACTTCTGAGTTATAATGATGGAGTAAGCCATCTATACCACAAGCATAGTGAGATGCAATAATACTGTCTATGGGCACGTCTTTTCTTACTGCTCCTGATGTACCTATTCTTATGAAATTGAGTGTCGTTAGTTCATCCTTAATCTGGCGTGTATTAAAGTCAATATTGAATAAGGCATCTAACTCGTTAAAGACGATGTCGATATTGTCTGTCCCTATCCCAGTTGCAATAACTGTGAGCTCCTTAGAACCAATTCTACCTGTTACTGTTTTGAATTCGCGGTTGGTCTTCGTTAAGTAGATCTCATCAAAGTGTTGAGTTACTATATCTACTCTCTCTGGATCGCCTACAGTTATGATATGATCAGCAACGTCACCAGGACATAGATGTAGATGATAGACTGATCCATCTGGATTAATGATGAGTTCTGATTCTGGAATAGTCATAGCCTTATACTGCATTAATTATTGTTGAATACCTGCATAATATCTATAAGTTTTTTGATAACTGAATCTGGGTCTATGGTATCTAAAAACTTCGTCAGTAATATTATACTTTTGTCTAATAAAATCAAAGATTATAAAAATAATGAACAAAGCATTTATATTATCAACATGTAACACATGTCAGCGTATCGTAGACGAAGTGAAATGGACAGATGAGATCCAAGATGTGAAAGTCAAACTCATAGATTCTAAGACGCTTACAGCTCTTAAGAAAGAACACGGTTCTTATGAAGCGCTATTCAACAAGCGGGCAACTAAGTACAGAAGTCTGGGGCTTAAGGAGCAAGGCTTAAGTGAGCAAGAATTTAAGCAATGGATACTTAAGGAATACACTTTCCTCAAGAGACCCGTATTCATAGTAGGAGAAAAGAGTTTCGTAGGTAATGCTAAGAAAACCGTCGAAGCCTTAAAGGAAGAGTTGGGCGTTAAATAAGCTACTCCGAAGCTAATATTATCAATGATTAGATACTATTAGATAGATTAGATTCGGCTAATTACAGTTGAGCGTGATAGCTGGCGTTCTTATGGCTTCACTTTCGTTACCGGCATCATCTTTTAATATTATATCAAAGTTTATCTCGTTAGTCGGAAATTGTGGAGGACTCTGGCATGGAGGTATGCTGTCAGGAAATATGCAACAGGTGGTGAATAACTTAATAGTTATCTCGCCTTCGAGACCGTTCTGGACACCGGGATTAGGGATGTCTGGAATCTTAAAAAAGTCATAGACATCACCAGTCCTGGTGTCGGTGATAATAATGTTCTCCCTGATGTTACCCATACCACTACCCAGATCACCATCACCATCTCTAAATGAGAATGTCATAAATAATGAGTCCGTGTTAAGATCACCTTGATCCATCACTGACTTAGTAAAACCAATAAATTCTATCTCAGGGACTTCATCAAATCCAGGATTATTAGTGCAACTTGTCACAAAGACGCTGACTATAAAAAATGTTAGTATGGAATAGGATATTTTCAAAGTAATGGTTTAATAATTACAATTTAAACGTAATATAGTAACTCTATTGGTATAAATATATTAGATGCATATTGTAAGGATGCATATCTCAAGATTAACTCTATTTTTGGTTTGCGTATGACATCTCATCTTAGGAATATGGTAGAAGGACTGCTTAGGGAAGACCCGAAGTACACATTCTGTGATGTATCTATAGCTGTATACGAATATCAATCAGAGCATAACGTTACATATAAGCGCTACCTGGAACTTATGGGATATAATAATAAGAAGTACTTCAGTGTTGAAGATATACCTTTGATGCCCATCAGTTTCTTCAAGCATTACGAGATAACATCTGAAAAGTGGGAGGCAGAAGCAATATTTAAAAGTAGTGGCACTACAGGTATGCAAAGAAGTCAGCATCTCGTGAGAGATAAAAGTTGGTATAACTATGTCAGTAAAGAGATATTTGCCTCATTCTATCCTCAGGATTATGATATGCTTGCTCTCTTGCCTTCGTACCTTGAGAACGGAGATTCTTCATTAGTGCATATGGTTAAGCATCTTACAGGAGATCAAGACCCTAATCGTTTTCATCTTTATGATTTCGAAAAATTATATTCCCAGATATTAGAGAAGCTTTCGACTGATACCGATAAGGATGTTCTTTTATGGGGAGTAACTTTTGCACTTTTGGATTTTGTAGAAAAGTACAAGATCAATGATTCTCGTCTCAAAGTAATATTTACGGGAGGGATGAAAAGTAGAGGTGTAGAATTAGATTATGATAGCGTCATAGAAAAGCTAAAAGTCGGATTTCCAACATCTGATATCGCTGCCGAATATGGTATGACAGAGTTGTTCTCTCAAGCGTATACATCTACTGACTCACTCTATACACCCGCTAAGACAATGAAGGTCATGACCAAAGATTTTAATGACCTAACATGCTCCACAAAAGATGGAAAATCAGGTCAGATAGGTATTGTTGACTTAGCTAATCTTCATACCATTTCCTTTATACAAACTGATGACATTGGCCGTTGCTATGACAATGGTCAATTTGAGTTAATGGGAAGAGTCAGCAACAGTGACCTGAGAGGTTGTAATATGCTATATGAAACCTTTACACCCTAAAACCCTTACCCCCTTAAGCCTTTACACCCTTACTCCTTTACACCTTTATACCCTTAAACCTTTACCCCTTTACTCCCTTATTCCTATATTCCTTTACCCCCTCACTCCTTTTAACCTTTACAATATCCAAGGCCACATCGACAATCATATCTTCTTGACCACCGACCATCTTACGGCGTCCGAGTTCTTCCAATATCTCTCTTGTATCCAATCCATATTTCTGACCTGCTCGCTCTGCATGTAATAGGAAGCTTGAGTACACTCCAGCATAACCCAATGATAATGTCTCTCGATCTACTCTTACTGGTCTTAACTGTAAGGGACGGATTATATCATCAGCGGCATCCATTAGTTTGTGGACATCCGAGTTATGTGTGACCGCCATCTTATTGAGCACTGCGATTAATACTTCGAGAGGGGCATTTCCTGCACCGGCTCCCATACCTGCAAGTGAGGCATCAAGCCTGTTAGCTCCATGCTGAAGTGCCACGACAGTATTCGCTACTCCGAGAGATAGGTTGTGATGGCAATGTATGCCTATTTCGGTTTCTGGTTTTAGAACATCTTTGAATGCTTTGATCCTATCTATGACGCCATCCATAAGTAATGCTCCAGCTGAGTCTGTAACATAGACACAATCGGCACCAGCATCTTCCATAATCTTAGCTTGCTCTGCTAGGCCTTTAGCATCATTCATATGAGCCATCATGAGGAAGCCACCTACATCCATCCCTAATTTCTTGGCGGCTTCTATATGCTGTGGTGATATATCTGCTTCAGTACAGTGAGTCGCTATTCTTACTGATTCTACACCAAGGCTGTGAGCTCTTTTGAGATCTTCTATCGTCGCAATGCCTGGTATAAGTAGTGTCGTCAACTTGGCGTTATCTACTACTGATCTTACAGCTTCTATCCATGCCCAGTCAGTCTGCGATCCAAAACCATAATTAAAACTTCCTCCTGCAAGACCATCACCGTGTGATATCTCTATCGCATCTACACCTGCCTGATCTAAAGCTTGAGCTATTTTCTTTACATCATCAATCTTGTATTGGTGACTGATAGCGTGCATGCCATCTCTCAAGGTGACATCTTGTATGTATATCGCTTTGTTCGTGTCCATGATTAGTTGGCTTGTTGGTTTGTGATCATTCTTTCTGCTGTTGCTCTTGCTGCACTTGTCATGATGTCGAGATTACCTGCATACTCAGGCAAGTAGTGACCAGCCCCGACCACCTTAAGTAATACTGTTGTCTTAAGTCCATGACATGATCCAATGCCCTCTATATAGACAGGCTTATCAGCAGGTATTATATCGAATTGTACTTCCTGATGAAGCTCATATCCAGGAACATATTTCTGGACTTTACTGACCATGTCAGCTATGCTTTGCCTGACAGTGTCTTGATCAGCTACGTCTGATAATGTAAATACAGTATCTCTCATAACCAAAGGCGGTTCTGCAGGATTCAGGATGATAATGGCTTTGCCCTTGGTAGCACCTCCAACTTTTTCTATAGCATGAGAAGTTGTTTCTGTAAATTCATCAATATTAGCACGTGTGCCAGGTCCTGCTGATTTGCTAGATATAGAAGCGACGATTTCTCCATAGTGAACTTTAGTAACTTTACTTACTGCTGCTACAATGGGTATAGTGGCCTGTCCTCCGCAGGTCACCATATTGACATTACGTATATCGATATTGTCTGAGAAGTTAACTGGTGGAACTAGAAA
>CALLAG010000181.1 GCA_938002705.1 uncultured Saprospiraceae bacterium
AATGGATCTTTTTCCATAAGCAGGATGGGACTTAAGAAAGCACCATCTTCATAAGATGCATCTATGACATCTATTTTGTCTACTGAGCCATATATTATTTCTGCTGTCTCGGCTATTTCTGCTACTCTGTCTTTTACTTCTTGGACTTGATCTTTACTTGCTAATGCACCCATTCTTACTTCCTTGGAAAGGGGATTACCGATGCTTACTTTGGATAGCTCTTTGGCTAATGCAATATGTACATCTTCTAAGTATTTTTCTGGAACTATGATTCTGCGGATAGCGGTACACTTCTGTCCACACTTGACCGTCATCTCTTTTCTTACTTCTTTTATAAATAGTTTGAACTCAGGAGTGCCTGGTGCTGCATCTTCTCCTAGGACGGAACTATTGAGACTATCTGCTTCCATATTAAATGGAACTGACTCATCTATAATACGTGGGTGTGACTTAAGGAGTCTTCCCGTACTAGCAGAACCAGTGAATGTGACGACGTCTTGCGATTGCACATCATCTAATATATTACGTGCAGATCCACATACTAATTGTAATGCACCTTCTGGTAGTATGCCTGACGCTATGATTTCTCTAACAACAGCTTCTGTAAGATATGAAGTCGCTGTTGCAGGCTTTACTAATGCAGGTACACCTGCCATCCAGTTGACGGCACACTTCTCGAGCATACCCCATATCGGGAAGTTAAATGCATTGATATGAATAGCTACTCCACGCTTAGGTACCATAATGTGATGCCCCATGAATGGTCCACCCTTAGACAGATCTATAGCATCACCATCAACGTGATAATTCTGATCAGGGAAGTTTTTTCTTAGAGATGCATTGGCAAATAAATTACCGAAACCGCCTTCTATATCTATCCAGCTGTCTCCCCTGGTGGCACCAGTCTTATAACTGATGTCATAGAAAGCTTCTTTTCTTTTAGTGAGATATAACGCTAATTTCTTGAGCATCATACCTCTCTCATGAAATGTCATTTTTCTGATGACTTTAGAGCCTACAGTCCTTCCGTAGTGTAATGCAGAGGCGATATCGAGACCATCAGCAGTTGCTGTAGCAACGACTTGACCGTTAACTGAATTATAGAGTGCTGATCCATCGCCATCACCTTCGATCCATTTACCACTTAGATAATTACCTAATTTATTAGCCATAGCTATTTATATTTTTTCTTCGTAAAATTTTTCATTCTGAGCTGCCATTTTTCTTAATAATGGGCTACACCTGTACCGTTCTTCTCGGTAAAGATTATAGAGGCCATCCATTATATCTACACATGTTTTGATACCAATCTCATCAGCCCAAGCGAATAATCCTTTGGGATAATTAACGCCTTTGGTCATTGCAAGATCTATATGTTCTTTAGTCGCTATCTTTCTGAATAGTGTGTCCGCAGCTTCATTGATAAGCATTGCTACAATACGATCACCTACTCTTTCTATATAGTCCAAATCTGGAATACTTTCTTTCTGTACGGCATCGGGCCCATAATCGTACCAGCCACGATTTGTTTTTCTGCCGAGATAGCCAGCTTCTGATAATCTCTTCTGTGCTATCGACGGTCTATATCTGCCATCATAATAGAACGCTTTGTAGACCGTCTCTGACACTGTATAGTTGACGTCGTTGCCTATAAAGTCCATTAGCTCAAATGGGCCCATTCTAAATCCCTTAGTCTTCATAGCTAAATCTATCAAGCTCATATTGACTTGATTCTGATCTTGCTCTTCGAGGATCTTAGTGGCCTCTCCATAGAACGGACGAGCTACTTTATTGACAATGAATCCAGGTGTATCTTTGGCGATGACGGTAGTTTTGCCCCAGCCATTTATGATCATAAGAGACTTGTCAAGTGTCCCTTGTGATGTCTGTATAGATGGAATAATCTCGACCAACTTCATCAGCGGAGCTGGGTTGAAAAAATGTATACCTATAAATCGGGATGGGTTCGTACAAGCTGCCGCGATAGAAGTAATAGAAAGAGAAGATGTATTAGATGCCAGTATGCAATCACCAGAAACTAAGGCTTCTAGTTCTGAAAATACCTTTTTCTTAATATCTAAATTCTCGACGATTGCTTCTATGACGATATCGCTTTGGCTTAAGCCAGATAGATCAGATATGTAAGAGATATTAGACTGGATAAATGCTTTCTTGTCAGTATCTATTCTTCCTTTCTCTATTAGTCTATTTAGGATTTTTTCTAGTTTAACCTTACTTACATCTAATGCTTCTTTATTGATATCATAAAGAGAAACTTCACATCCGTCAGTGGCTGCTATCTGAGCGATACCGCTGCCCATCGTTCCACTTCCTATTACGCCTACTTTCATTTTATTTTTATTACTTGTGTTCAAGGGAACGTGTTCCCTTGGAAATGTAAATGATTGCCCTTGTCCCTTTATACGTATGCCCTTATTCCTTTACTCCCTTGTCCTTCACACCTTTTTAAACCCATTTATATTTCCCTTATAATGGAAAAGTCTTTGTAGCCTCCAGCATACTTTTTTATTTTACCCTAAAACCCTAAAACCCTAAAACCCTAAAACCCTAAAACCCTAAAACCCTAAAACCCTAAAACCCTAAAACCCTAAAACCCTAAAACCTTTAATCCTTTAAGCCCTAAAACCCTTACTCCCTTACTCCCTTACACCCT
>CALLAG010000182.1 GCA_938002705.1 uncultured Saprospiraceae bacterium
TAAAGCAAGAGAATACTTACTACCATATCCTCCATCTTCTCCTGCCATCGCCTTATTCAAAGACGGAAATCTTGTGCATATGATAGAAAGACATCATATAGAAGGCAGAACGGCTCAGATGATCGCTGAGAATCTTAATGCAGCGATAGACCAGCATTGTGCTTAGGATCAAGAAATAAATTATAAAAGTAAAAGCCTCATGATATAGATTATGGGGCTTTTTTATGTATAACCCTATTTCTAATCAAGTATTTGGTATTATTGAATTTAAGTTTCTATTCTTTACAAAAAAATAACCCCATGACAAATTAATGCCATGGGATCTCTCAACTTCCTTAGATGGAATTCTTTATTCTCTTACGAGAACTATCTTATGTATTTCTTCTGTTCTGTTAGTTCTTACTCTGAGTATGTATTGTCCAGTCTGGACAGTATTAAGCTGTATAGAGTACTGATGCCATCCTGCATTCTGTGGTGTATCTGCTGTCCATGATTCAAGTAATTGCCCATCGAGATTATACAATCTGAATTCTGGTGTTACAGCATCTGTTCTTGATCTTACTTTTAATTGTAATTGTCCGTTATGTACAGGATTAGGAAATACCTCTGTCAGATTAGGACTGGAGCTATCTATCAATCCTCCGTAGACATATCTCTCTACTGTCTGTCCAGTAAGGTTGATGACTCCTGTGTAGCCATCAGCATCGACATCAGAATCTATCTTATCATCTAATCCCACATTTCTATCAGAGAAGACCATGTCTGGCGCAGATACAAACTGTATCAAATATTGTCCAGAAGGAATATTGGCGAAAGCATATCTTCCTATGACACCTGTTCTTGTTTCTTCTAATAACTGCCTGTTAGAATCAAGCAACCATACAGTGACGCCTTCCATCAGCTCCTCATCATTAGTGTAGAGTCCATCTTGGTTATCATCCCACCATGCAAGACCTGATATCTCATTAGAAGGTCTTACTAATCCAGCATTGATATCTGATCTTCCTGTACCACTACCTACGCTGAAGAGGTCTGTCGTACCATCTGGATTGACCTTGCTCTCATCATCATTAGACCCGTCTCCTTTAGTTGTAAATATGAAGTTGTCTGGTATTCCAAAATGTATATAGTAATCTCCTGCAGAGACATTAGAGAACTTATAGACGCCTTGATTATTACTTGTGACTGCATCTACATAATTTCCATCCTCATCATATAATGTTACATCAACACCTGATACGCCTGGCTCATTAGTCCTATCTAATCCATCAGCATCTCTGTCATGCCAGATCCTATTACCTATAGAGAGACTTACGACAACTCCCGCATCTATATCAAGATCTACTTCACCGGCAGATAATTCAAATATGCTTGTACTACCATACCCTTGAGAATTGTCTACATCAGAATCTTTACTATCATCACCACCTTGATCTTTGATACTTATATCCATATCAGATGGTATATCGAATACTATATAATAATTACCAGCTGGTATCTCTTCGAAGAGGTAATGTCCATCTTCTCCTCCTACTGTAGCGGTAGTCGTTGTCTCTATTAAGTTATCATTTCTATCATATAGTGAGACGCCTATATCATTGATTCCACTTTCGCCAGCATCTTGTATACCGTTAGCATTGACATCAGAGAACACCAAGTCACCTACTGTGGCAGGTGCCACTATCAGACCGATATCTACAGAATTATCAGTTGTCCCACTTAAGATAGTGATCATACTTGTTGTACCTAATCCATTGGCATTATTGATATTGGTATCTGAGTCCTCATCTCCTCCGCCACTTGGAGAAAAGGAAATACCTAATTGGAAATCTACTTTTACATAATAATCTCCTGGCATCAGGTTATCAAAAGAATAGGCCCCTTCAGAGTCAGAAAATGTAAATCCAATCTCCTGATCATCGGCATCGAATAGCTTAATGAAAAAACTTGAAGCTCCTGATTCTCCTGCATCTTGCATCCCATCTCTATTAGTATCATTCCAGACGAAGTCTCCTATAGATCCTGGAAAATAATATCCGGCATCTACGCTTATAGTAGCCTGGGCTGTCACTGAGAACACATCGGTAATATATGCAGATGTCAACTTAGAATCTGCTCCCTGAGCTGTAATCTGAGCATCACTATCTATGGCATATGATAATGTATAATCCCCTAAGCGTATATCATTAAAAACATAATATCCTGACCTACCGAGATCTGGATCATTAGCTGTTGTTGTCTCTCTTATGGTAATACCTGCTTCGTCGATTAGGGATATTCTGATACCATTCTCACCCGCCTCATCAGCGACTCTTGTACCATCAGCATTGATATCTTCCCATACATATCCTACTATACTACCTAATCCGTTATCGACCTCTTCGACCTTAATAAGTCCAGCGTGGATATTGACGAATTGCTGTCCATCGTTGATATTAAATGCATTAGTGGTTCCTGTGACGAGGTTAGTGACATCACTATTAGTAGGGCTATTACCTCCTACTCTCGATAGGGTAAATTCATGATCAGGTATTAAATTAAACTGTACATAATATCTGCCGCCTACAAGATTCTCAAAAGAATAATTACCTGTCACAGTAGTTAATGCAGTCTGGACCAATTGGTCATTTTCTGTATATAATTCTACTTGTATAGATTCCATACCCGTCTCGGTACTATCGAGAATACCATCTTCGTTATCATCTAACCATACTCTTCCTGCTACGACTGTATTAATCACTTCTACCAGCCCTGCATTGATATTATTCAGATTTTGGCCCAGAGTGATTGTCATTACTGGCGTTCTTCCATTGACCCTTAAGACATGAGAGTATATATCTGGATTACCACCCATGTATGCGAGTGTAAACTCATAATCACCTCCCGCTATGACTTCAATAACATAATCGCCAGCTTCTATATTAGTAAAAATATATCGACCATCAGCATCAGAAAAGATAGACTGTAGTGTAGTACCAGAGTCATCTAACAAATTAACTGTCACTCCAGATACGCCTAACTCAGCTGTATCGTATAATCCGTTACTATTTGTATCATTCCATACTGTACCTTCTATTAGTGATAACTTATCGACAAGACCTGCATGCATGTTATTGACCTCAGCACCCTCTACGATATTGATCATATCAGTACGTCTATCTGCTTGTAAGAAGTGTGATTGTATAGTAGGATCATTACCTACTAATGCGAGTGTAAGATCATAAGCATCTTCATTCATTACTTGTAGTCGATAATCACCAGCAGGTACATCAGAAAACTCATATAAGCCATCACTATCTGACAGGCTGCTACTCATGATCGTATTATCAGCCCTGAGGAGATTAACTGTCATATCTTGTAGGCCTCTTTCTATGTTTTCTAATAAGCCATTTCTGTTATCATCTAACCATACTCTGCCACTTACTCTTGCCTGAAGTGTCGCTGTGGTTTTTTCTATGAGACCACCATTGATATTCTCATAGAGATTACCATTTATTATTACAAGCTCATCAGTACGGTTATCTGTTGTATTAAAATGAGAATAAACAGTAGGATCTCCACCGATTTTATTTTGTGTCAGCTCTAAAGTATCATTATCTATAAGCTCTACTCTGTAAGTACCTTCTATAGGATCAGTAAAGGTATAGATACCATCAAGGTTCGTTATGGTTGTTAATGCGATAGCATCATTAGCATCGATAAGATTAATCGTAATATTACTCACACCTTCTTCTAACGGATCCAGTATACCATCCTCATCAGAATCATACCATATTGTTCCTGAGACTATAGTACTCTGCTCATAGGCACCAGCACTTATATTACTGATTATAGAGCCTGCGCTTACTGTAATGACATCTGTCGTACCATTAACCAAGTCTGTAACATCAGAATCAAGTGACTCATCAGACCCTTGGTCTGCTAATGTAAACACGTAATTATCTGGCAATATGAACTCCACATAGTAACTACCTGCAGCCACATCACAGAAACTATACTGACCATCAAAATCTGTAATATCAGAAGCGATTAATGTCCCATCTTCTCTATAGAGATTGACAGTAGCATTGTCTATTCTTCTTTCTTCAGATAGCCTTAGATTAGAACTATTGCCACTCGCTATACTTCCATCTGCGTTATCTAATATGCCATCTCTATTAAGATCATCCCAGAATACTCCTGAGATACATGCACTGGTGATGGCTAATCCTGCATTGACACCTTGTATAATGTCTCCTCCATTAGCTGTAAATATATCGGTCTTACCATCAGGACTGATTACATCAGAATCAAATAACTCATCCATACCTACATTAGGCATTGTATATAGGTAATCATCTGTGACATCAAACTGTACGTAATAATCACCAGGGATAACATTAAAAAATACGTATACCCCACTGGCATCTGTTACTAAACTCTGAGCAAGCGTACCGTTACTGGAATAAAGGTGGACAGGAATACCCGCTATACGGTCATCAGCATTACTTAATATACCATCAAGGCCCTCATCCAAAAATACAAGACCACCAACAATAGCTTGCTCAATAGTTAATCCTAAATCTATATCAAATCTATCATTGCCCCCACCTATACTTATTGGGGTAGAGACTAATTGGCCAGATTCTAATCGTAAGTCAGAGTCTGTTACGGGGTCACCTACATTCTGCAATGTAACACCAAATGCTCTATCATCACGTACTTCTATAGTATATGATCCTGGCGTAACTCCGAAGAATGCATAGGCTCCATTAACATCAGTTATCGTATTACCTACTTCTACACCATTCTGGTCTATAAGAATAAGTTCTACATCGCCTACGCCAACTTCACCTACATCTTGTACCCCATCTACATTGGCGTCAAGCCATACAAAATCACCTATACTTGAGATCGGGATATATCCTATATCTATAGTAACTGGATCGTTATCATCTATATCAAAACAATCAGTCGTACCATCTCCATTACTATTATCAATACCAGAACCACCGCCTATGGCAAATGAAAAATTAGCTCTTTGTTCTACTCTTATATAATATGAACCTTCTGCAACATCTTCAAAAAGATATCGCCCATCAGCATCTGTCTCAGTAGTCGCAATAAGGTTATCATCACAATCATATAGCGATACAATCACTCCTGATATCCCTGGCTCATTATCATTATCTAATGATCCATCATCATCTTGCCAGATCGTACCTCCTATTGTCGTAGCTATATCAGTATCTTCTGCGATAAGAGCAACTTCTATACTGAAACCTATCGGTAAGGTGTTAAGACAATCTGTGGTACCGGGACCGTTAGTATTAGTGATGACACCTCCTGCTCGTATCGTAAATCCTGCCGGCGGAATGATTCTTATATAATAACCCCCTTGCGGAACATCATTCTGCCACGATGCTCCTGCAGCATCAGATGTCAAGCTTGTAAGAAGCGTACCGTTACAATTATATATCTCTACACCTACGCCTTCAAGCGGTAGATCACCGCCATCATTGATACCATCATTGTTTATATCATTATAAGTATATACGTCTATCTGTGCAAGCGAAGCTATCAGTCCTACTTCTATACTGAAGCCTATCGGTAAGGTGTTAAGACAATCTGTGGTACCGGGACCGTTAGCATTAGTAATGACACCTCCTGCTCGTATCGTAAATCCTGCCGGCGGAATGATTCTTATATAATAA
>CALLAG010000183.1 GCA_938002705.1 uncultured Saprospiraceae bacterium
CGCCAACGAAACACGATCCGGAGCTGTCGGTCAAGCTGAAGCAGAACAAGACCAAAGAGTAAAAGTATCAGATGCCAATAGTAGGGCAGAGATAGGAGAAGCTGTAGCTAATCAGCAACAGAGGGTTAAGGTCGCTAACTCGTTATCTCTCGCAGAGATAGGAGAAGCAGAAGCATTACAGCTACAGAGAATAAGTATTGCCGAAGCCAATTCCAAAGCAGAAGTAGGTGAAGCAGATGCTAACGCAACAGCTACAGAAGGTAAGAACTCGGCACAGATTAAGATAGCAAGTTCTAATGCTCTAAAAGATATAGAAGTCGCAGAATCAGAACGTAAAGCGACGGCTGCAAGAAAAGTAGCTGCTGCCAAAGCATTGGAAGAAGCTTACTTAGCAGAGCAATCTAAGGAAACGGCAAGAGCGAAAATGGAACTGGCTAAGCGAGAAGCAGACGAGGTCGTCATAGCCTCCATAGACAAGCAAAAGGCCGTCATAGCTGCCCAAGCAGAAGCAGAAAGACAAAGAGAAACAGCTAAGGGTGAAGCTGATGCGATATTGGCTAAATACTTAGCGCAAGCCCAAGGGCAGGAAGCATTGCTTACTAAGCAGGCAGAAGGATTTCAGAGACTTGTAGATGCAGCTAATGGTGACCCTCAGAGTGCTATAGGATATCTTATGATAGATAAGCTGACAGAGTTAGCAGAGATACAGACATCTGCGATCAAGGACTTAGAGATAGAGAAGATAGTCGTATATGATAACGGTAGCGGCAAAGGCGTCAGTAACTTTGTGCAAGGATTATACGGTATGATGCCACAGCTCAATGACTTCTTAGAGCAGAGTGGAATGAGCCTTCCGGAAGCATTAGTCAATAAAGCAAGGAGTGAAAAAATAGAGGAAGCGAAGGAAGTTAATGAAGCGAAGAAATCTGAAGAAACTACTGATAAGTAATTCTAAAGTAATTATGAAAATAAAAAAGCCTTTCTATCATCGTATGATAGAAAGGCTTTTTTATTGGTAAGGGATAATGAATAGATCAGACTTGCTTACCACTATAAGAAGTCCACATCCATAGACAGAGGATTGTTGATCAGTTCGTTCATAGCTATTTCTACAGATAGTCCTTCGTAGAGTATATTGTAGAGCATACTTGTAAGAGGAGCTTTTATATCTGCGGCGGCAATTATTTTTTGAGCAAATCTTACTGTCCTATAGCCTTCTGCAACTTCGTCCATTTCTGACTTGATCTCATCTATAGATAGACCTTGTGATATATGATTACCGAATGTGTAGTTACGACTCTTAGAACTTGTAGCAGTGGCGATAAGGTCTCCTATGCCTGCAGTACCGAGAAATGGCTTTGCTTCAGATCCTACAGCTTTCGCTATCAGGATCATCTCTCTCAGTCCTCTTGTTATGAGGAGAGCTTCCATGTTTTTTCCGAATCCAAAGCCATTCATCACTCCAGATGCTATAGCGATGACATTCTTCAGTGCTCCAGCCAGTTCTATACCTCTAAGACTATAAGACCCATAGATGATAAACTTTTTGCTGGCAAGCACCTCTCTACCTGCTGCAATGACTTCGTCAAATTCTGATGCGATTACTGTAGCGGCAGGTTGACCATCAAGAATTTCTTTTGATAGATTAGGCCCAGCAAGACAACCAGTTCTTATGACACTGGTCTCTTGTCGGATGACCTCGCTCATAGAGAAGACAGATTTTTTGATTTCTGATATAGAGGTTGCGGATTCATACTTTTCTGATACATCCAGACCTTTGGTGCCATGTATCATGATGTGGCCAGGACCTACATGAGGGGCTATCTTCTTGATTGTATTCCTAAAGTATTCTGATGGGAGGACAGGGAATATCAAGCGACACTGCTCTCCGACCTCCGCTAATGAATTAGTCGCTACGACTCTGTCAGATAGCTCCCAGCCTTTAAGCTTATGTGTTGCATTGATTTCGTCAGCGATCTCTTGTCTACGACAGTAGAGTAGTACGTCCGTATTGTAAGATAATAGTTGCGCAATCGCAATCCCAAATGATCCTGATCCTAATACTCCTATTACAGCCACACGGATATTTTAATTATTAAAGTGATTTTGACCGCTAATTTAATCGTATTTTGTAGATAAGCTGTAATTAATCTATGAGGATGCTGTCTCTCTTGAGATGATTATATTAGGTCCATATCATTTGTCTTATGTATAATACAGTAGCTGCTTAGCTCTCAGTCAAGACTATGTGGTTTTTTTGTATTAAAATTAAAGTTGACACCCATCACAAAGCGCCGATCTTTTCTTGTTATGGGGTCGCCATTGATTATCAGTGAGTGTTGTATCTGTAGACTTATTTTAATATTTTCATGGCCTGCTCTTAATGTGAAAGCAGGTTCTACAAATGTATAAAATGGATCATTAATAAGTCTTAGGTCAAAAGGATCAGTAGCTTCAGTATTCACAAAATATTCTGAGTCATTCATATCAAAAAAATCTACTCCTGTCACTCTTGTAGAAAAAGCTAATTCTACAAATCGGGTTTGGTAGCTGATGCTTGGCTGTATATAATAATTGGCTTTTCTGGATGAGAATCTCCCCATTTCATTAAACGTATTTTCCTGAAACGATATCTTTCCTAAGCCAGCACCACTATAGATATTAAAGTATAGATCCTCACTTATAGGAGTAAAATATCCTGCACCTACTTCTACGACATGTTTTTTAGACTCATCCTCATCAGTAAGGTTTTTGAATATGCCATCCGTCTCAGCACTCAATGTCAGTCCTATATGATCTGAAATCGCATATGCACTTTGTATATTATTAAAAGTAATTGTCGCATTTATATCATGCTTCTCAGTTAGCATCGGCACATTCTGTACACTCGGCACATAAGCAGTACGAGAACAGCTAGTAAGCAGACTGAGAGTCGATAAGAGTATAAATAAGAGTTGTCTCATAATAATGGAAGTTATGATGATAGTATGTT
>CALLAG010000184.1 GCA_938002705.1 uncultured Saprospiraceae bacterium
TATGATCCCAATGCATTAGAGAATGAGATTATAGTCAAGACATTCAAAGTATACAATAGATGGGGAGAATTACTTTATGACAACGATAATCCATTAGGAGGATGGAATGGCAGTTATAAAGGTGAGATTGTCCCTCCAGATGTATACGCTTATTTCATAGAATTAGAGATAGATGGATGTGAAAGTATAATAAAGAAAGGCAATGTGACTGTGATAAAGTAAAAAAGTTATAGTTTCTGTAAATTATGCTACTCTACGTCATATTAAAATTATATATTATATATTTACGTATACCTATCATAACTTAAGTACTAAAACCTTACAGTAAAATGTTATCTTGAAACCACTTACCACACAATTCGTTTTTGAGAATCGTAAATACAATGAATCTTCTACTGCAGAAGAGCGAGCAGCTATTCTTAATACAGTTACCCTATATAACGATAAGATAATATACTTCAAAGAAATACCTGTGGCGTCCACATTCAATATCAATTTAGTATTCCCAAAGATACTGAAGCTAGCGGAATCAAAAGACGCATGTGGACTAGTAATTGACTTAAGAGAAACAACTAAATTACCTGATGCAGATACACGAAGGACAATTAATGCCCAATTCAGCAACATCTGTGATGCTATAGATCATGTCGCATTCGTAACTGGAAAAAACAAAGTGCTTAATGTAGGCATTAAGTTCATTATGCACCATACCAATCTAAAATCATTCAGTATCAATACATCGGTAGATCAAGCAATGGAAAAAATAAAAGCGATACTAAGTGAATAAAGATCACGATGACAGTCAGTTTCTAAAAGAAACTTTTCAGCATATCCTTCAAATCTCCAAAGGGGAATGCTCTATAGACTTAGAAAAAGTACACAACCTTGAAGATGAAAACAAGATAAATATATTAGGTGGCCTTAAAATGCTTCACGAAGACTTAGATCTCTACAAAAGTGAACTACGTCAAAACATGGAAGCAGAATATAAACTCAAATTACTAGAAAAGAGAAATCAAGAACTTCAGCAATTTAACTATATCGCTTCTCATGATATGAAAGAGCCTATGAGAACGATAAAAAACTTCAGCGACCTCCTCAGTAAAAAATATGCAGACAAACTGGACGATAAAGCCAATCTCTACCTCAGCTACATCAGTGACTCTTCTAACAGAATGTACAATTTAATAGATGGCTTATTAGATTTTTCTCAGATCAATAATCATGTAAAAAGAAATGAAGTCGATTGCAATACGATAATAGATTCAATACTCCGAGACATCGATAAAGTTATTGCAGAAAATAGTGCTCAAATAATCTACAATGAGCTACCCGTAATCTTGGGAGACGAGATTGCCATTAGGCAATTATTTATAAATCTTATAAGCAATGGAATCAAATACAAAAGCCCAGATAGAACCCCAGTTATAAAAGTGTCTTACAGTAATAAAGAAGACACACACTACTTTAGCATCTCAGATAATGGTATGGGTATAAAAGAAAAGTATCAAGATCAAATATTTGAATTATTCAGTAGACTGCATATCAATTCTGAAATACCTGGAACTGGCATAGGTCTAAGCATCTGCAAAAAAGTAATCAACTCATTAGAGGGCAGACTTTGGGTAGAGTCAAAATTTGGAAAAGGTTCCACTTTTCACTTTACTATTCCCAAATAAGAATTGCAATACTCTTCTACTATTCTCCTATTTTTCTAATAATCTATCAATAACAGTAGCCCCTACTTTCTTACCTTGTATAACGCCTTCAGTTATTGCAGGCATGTAATGTATGCCGCCATACAAACGGCTGATAGCAGCTTCTTCTGCTGCTTTTCGGAACGAGGAAAATTCCCGTTGCGGTAATCCATATCGTACTTCTACATCATCTACAAACTCAAAATTATCACCTAACATTGCTGTCAAAACTTCTGCAGAAGCTGTAGATATGACGCTATGTCCACTGGTATGTTCTGGAAACGGTGGAGTCTGTAATAAGGGAATCCAGTCCCGGTCTAAGTGTTCGTTAATAACCGTCTCTGGCCTGATTAGGCTCGATCTGTACTTCTCATCCCAGCAACTTATAAATGCATCGAATAGAGTGATAGAAACCATGGTACTATGCTTTACTGCTTCTGCAAATGTGCTATTAACCTTCTCTGAAGCCAAAGATGTAATACCCATCCAATGGCCCCCTGGAGTAATCTTCTTAGTAGCGAACATGACATGTCCTGTCTGATTCATCACATAAGGATTACAATCCCAAAAACTGGCGATGGTTTTCTTTTCTTTATCAGCATTATTAACAGCATCATAGACTTCCATGAGTTCTGTATAGAACTGTGATTTCTTATCAAGGTCAAATTCTGTAGGAGGCTCTGGTACAAATTGTTGTGCACTATCTAAGACCATCGTTCTGATCTCTCGCCAGTGAGGTTCTATCCCTTCCATATATCCTGGCGGCGTCGGCTTCCATTCATTTTCTTTATCTGTAACTGAGAACTTTGAGAAAGATCTTGATTGCTTATAATTATCCTTATCAGCCCAGGCTGCTATGTGATCGGCTACCACTTTTCCATACATCAGAGAATTGGCTTTGGCCTTGGCAGGAATACCTATCGAGTCCACCTCGTGATATAGTTCTGCTTTGTAATCAGCAATCTTATCTTCTGAGAATATTAGTTGCTGACTTAATAAGAGAAAGGCTTCCAGTGATGCTAACTCATATGAGATTCCTCCTACAGTATCAGGCTTAGATACGGGGGTCAAACCCTTAAGTCTTCCGCTAAGTGATACAAGATCTCCGGCTTGAGCCATCACCTCATAAGCGGCTATACATGGGTAAGCATATACTCGACTTGCCACTGGGGGTGAGAATATATCATGGACTATAACATCAGTCAACTTATTAATAGAATTATGAAAATAGTCTGGATTAGCTAAATCAGCTTTATAGTTCTTATTGACGCTTGTTTCTTTGCAAGAATATAGCACTACACAACTTAAAACAAAGAGCCTAAAAAATACTTTAGAAATTGAAATCATTTTTAATTATTGTCTTTACTTAATCACCAAGGTAATAGAAATTAATTTATAAAAAAGACGGTATCCCGATGCATCCGTAATAATTAGAATTATGGGACTTTGACACCTTTGCTGGCTGTCCAAATCTCATACCATTGCTCATCTGTAATATGCTGACTGAGACACTCTACGGCTGATTTGATCCGCTCGCTCTTACTTGTCCCTAATACAGGACTCACATGAGCTGGGTGATGTAATAAGAACAATAAGGCCATCTGCGACAAGGTCCAGTTATAATCAGATCGGACTTCATTTAAGCGACTGTTACGCATGACAACGTCATACTTGCTTTGAGGCTTAAATAATTCTGCTCCTCCCAATGGTGACCATGCTTGAGGTGATACACCATGCTTTAATGCGTTATCCAATGTTCCATCTTCAAAAGCCTGAAGCTGTACCATAGATAACTCTATCTGGTTAGTGACAAGAGGAATCTGGCTGTGTAATAAATCAAACTGAGACGCTGTAAAATTAGATACTCCAAAATCTACAACTTTTCCTTCCTTTCTTAATTCAGTAAATGCTTCTGCTATCTCCTCTACCCTCATTAATGGACCAGGCCTATGTATGAGCAATAGGTCAATATAGTCGGTCCTAAGATTTCTTAGAGACTTTTCTACTGATGCAATGATATACTTCTTAGAAGTGTCGTAAGATTTTATCTTATTATCAGGGCAAGATGGGGACAACATCTTAATACCACACTTAGTGATCAGTTGCATATCTGATCGTGATACTCCAGCATCTAAGTAAGCTGCGCCAAAATCTTCTTCAGTCGTATGATCTCCATATATATCCGCATGATCAAAAGATGTCACACCATAATCTAAGCATGACGTAATCAGATCACCTATCTCTTTAGTATTGAGCTTAGCACCCCACTTACCCCACCTCATCACACCTGCTATGATTCTACTATACTCCTGACTACTATCGGCAAGCTTTGCTTTTATCATTTTACTTACTTTTTCTTTAATTGATTCCTTAATGCGACATAGACTCCATTACTCCATCCGAATCCATCCTGCAAGGGATACTCACCGCCACCAGCTTTGGAGTTAAGATCTTCTACATTATATTTTTCTACAAATTTTCCTGTAGCACTATATACACCCTCACACAGTCTCAGCCATCTTCTACTTAGTTCTGATGCCAGATCATTATGACCATAATTTCTTAGTCCCTGGATAGCTATCCATTGTAATGGTGCCCAGCCATTAGGCGCATCCCATTGTTGTCCTGTGTGGTTAGTTGTAGTGACGACACCACCATCTTTCATTAAGAAATACTGTATAGTTTCTGCACATGCATCAGCTTGATCTTGGCTCGCTATATTCATATATAAGGGATACATTCCAGCAGCAGTAATACAACCGTTAAGTTCACCACTCTTATGATGGTAGTCAAAATAATATTCATCATCAGCATCCCATAATAATGAGTTAATCATGGTCGATCGTGATGTGGCCTTCTGCAGATATAGCTCGCTATTGTCTTCATCACCTTTCTGCCTATATGCGTCTGAGATTGTCTTCTCAAGATTATAGATGAGACAATTAAGATCTACAGGTATAATATTAGAAGTATCTATGGTGACAAGATCTCTATAGTTACTAAACCATCGCGAGCTAAAATCCCACCCTGACTCACAAGCTGCTCTCACATTTTGATACAAGTCCTCAGGATTTTGATTAGACCGTTTTAATAATTTGATATCATCATGATACATTTCCATTCTTGGTATTGATAGATTATCATAATGCCTATTAGCTATATAGTTTTCAGATTTGACTACACGCTTTACTGCACCAGTAGTAAGATCTTCAGATCCCATCATCCAGAAGTTATACTCTTTTATGAGCTGAGGCAGATAGTGTACAACTATCGAGGGCTCCATCTTCTGAGCTAACATCTGCACCATCAGTGAGTAG
>CALLAG010000185.1 GCA_938002705.1 uncultured Saprospiraceae bacterium
AAGACTAATCATAATGATGTCTGTGGTGTGAAGATATTCATGGGATCAAGTACTGGGAACATGCTTGTAGACGAGACGGCAACATTAGAAGGTCTATTCTCTAAAGTAGATATGCTCATCGCCACACACTGCGAGGACGAAGCCACTGTAAGAGCCCGAGTACAACAAGCAAAGGATAAGTACGGTGATCTGACCTCTGCAGTTGATCATCCAATAATCAGAAGTAGAGAAGCTTGTTACTTATCATCTTCTATGGCTATCGACTTGGCTAAAAAACATGGGACGAAGCTCCATATACTCCACATCAGTACGGCTGACGAGATCAAGCTATTCTCTAACAAGCCAATAAGCGAGAAGCATATCACCTCAGAAGTCTGTGTCCATCATCTGTTTTTTGACGAAGGGTTCTATTATCCGCTCGGTAACAAGATCAAATGTAATCCTGCGATAAAGAGTGCCAGTGATAGAGAAGCACTCTTAGAAGCCCTTAAAGGAGGATATCTTGATGTTATAGCAACGGATCATGCACCTCATACTATGGAAGAGAAGAATAAGCACTACTTCGATGCTCCATCTGGCTTACCCCTTGTGCAACATGCACTGACAGTAATGTTAGATTTCTATCATAGGGGAGAGCTCAGTATAGAGTTTATCGTAGATAAGATGTCTCATAAGCTGGCGGAGTTATTTCAGATCAAGGATAGAGGCTATATCGATGAAGGTGCCTACGCAGATCTTATAGTCGTAGATCCGAATAAATCATGGACTATAGATCAATCTAATATCGAATACAAATGTGGCTGGTCACCTCTCGAAGGATTCAACATGAAAGGTAAAGTGATCTCAACTATGTGTAATGGACACTGGGTGTACAGAAATGAAAAGTTGACTGAAGTGAAGGCAGCTAAGAGGTTGATGTTTGATAGAACTTAGATGTAATGACTTAACTGAGGATATCGTCTATAACCACATCAGTATCAACATAGTAACGTCCTTTTTCATTCATCTTTAATTTGCCATAAGCAGTCACAGGATCATGCTCGAAGAAGAGGTAGTAATCGTCTTGGATAGCGATCTTATATAATTCTTCTCTTTCCTTTAATGTCTCAAGAGGTCTTATGTCATAAGCCATAACATAGGGCTTACGAATATGAAATGATGAGGGCATTAAGTCAGCACAGTAGATCAGCTTGTTGCCATTAGGCATTGTGATATGCGGTATCATCATGGCTTCAGTGTGGCCATATGAGAAGTGTAATTTGATATTATCGAATAACTGGTAGCCTTCTTCTTTGGGTATAAAATTCAAAACACCATGGTCCATAAGTGGAACGATGTTCTCTTTGAGGAATGATGCCTTCTCTCTTCCGTTAGGATCGAGAGCCCAGTCATAGTGTTCCTTACATGACCAGTATCTTGCATTAGGGAAAGAAGGAACAATCTTATCACCATCTCTGACTAATGCTCCACCTACGTGATCAAAGTGCATATGTGTGATGATCACATCTGTGATATCCTCTGCAGATAATCCTCGTGCACCTAATGAACTTGTTACAGAATCCTCACCATGTGGCTCAAAGTGAGACATGAATCGCTCATCTTGCTTAGTTCCGATACCTGTATCTATGAGAATTTTCTTATTCCCTTGTTCTATGAGTAATAGTCTCATAGCCCAAGGGCAGAGATTCCTATCATCAGGAGGGTTCAACTTACTCCACATAGACTTAGGTACTACACCGAACATAGCACCACCATCAAGCTTAAACATGCCTGATTCTATGATGGATATTTTCATAAGTTTATATTATTGGAGTGAGTAGAGTTGCTTTTTGAAAGTTCAATAAGCATTAAATCAGATTCCTAAGGTATATAAAACAGATGACTATGAGAAACCTATTGTTGATTTTGGCTTGCCGAGTTGCTTTTGCATATGCACCATTTTCACGGCAGTGATAGCAGCTTCTACGCCTTTATTACCATGCTTTCCGCCAGCTCTATCTTCTGCTTGTTGCTGATCATTGACAGTAAGTACGCCGTATATGATGGGCTTACCACTCATGATAGATAACTGTGTGATTCCTGTAGCCACAGCGTTATTGATGTATTCATCATGGGACGTATCACCTTTGATTACACAACCTAAGCATATGACACTATCAGAACTTACAGATTTCAGTAAGCTCTTAGCTGCAACTGGTAGCTCAAAAGCACCTGGTACTCTTATGATTTCGATATCTGATTCAGTAACTCCTACAGCAATCAAAGTTTCCTTTGCACCTGAAAGAAGTTTGGATGTAACTTCTGTATTCCAATCTGATACGACTATATGTATATTGAAGCCTTCGCCAGAAGGACAATCATCGTATTCAGATAGATTTTTTTTGGCCGAGCTCAAAGCTTAACTTGATAATCCAGCAATCAATCGACCTGCCTTCCTTGCTTCTTCAGACTGGGGATAGTCACTCTCGATCTTCTTAAAGGCCTTAAGTGCCTGGTCATTGTCGCCATTTCTCTTAGCTAATAATCCTAATTTATGTAGGTAGTATGGAGTCAATAGATCATCATTACCGGCATTAGCAGCTTTTTTGTAGAATGATATAGCTTTGTCCATTTCACCTTTTTCAGAATAAGCATCAC
>CALLAG010000186.1 GCA_938002705.1 uncultured Saprospiraceae bacterium
TAATTATATCATTCTGTTCTTTCAAGACATTTACACCATCATTTCTTTGTTTTTCGCGTCATTATATCCTATAAAAAATTCTATTTTTAGGAATTACAAAAATTTAAATTCCTAAAATGAAAACACTATACAAAATACTCATTCTACTATTGATATGTCCTCTTTTAGGTACAGGCCAGAACAATGGTCTAAGATTTGATGGAACTGAGGAATCTGTTACTATAAGTAACAAAGCTGCTATTAATATCAGCGATACTTATACGATAGAAGCTTGGATATTTGCTGACAACTGGTCATCACAGAGCTGGCAAGGAAGTATCTTTGCCAATGATCTAGGTACACCCCTCACTGGATTTGCATTTAGATGCGGTGACAATGGCAAGCTCTCGTTCGTAATGTCAGTAGATAATAGATGGAATGAGATTATCTCACCATCATTAATGAATACTAAGCAATGGCACCATACTGCTGCAGTTGTAGATAATGGAACCATGTCTCTGTACATAGATGGATTACAAGTAGCAAGTGGCAGTTATTCTGGTACGGTAACTCCAAGTGACGGCAATTTTACGATCGGAGAATCGACAGGATTTAGCGGAAGAGTCTTTAATGGGGTCCTGGATGAAATAAGAATATGGAATACCGCAAGAACAGCCTCCCAAATTGCAGATAATAAGACAACAAACTTCACAGGTACAGAAGATGGATTAGTCGCTTACTTTCCTATGAATGATGAAAGTGGCAATACTGTAACCAACCTCGTAGATGCTGCTTGTAATGGACTTACAGTAAGTATGGATGATTCTAACTGGGTCGATGGCTATACCCTACCTGACTTTGACGTAAGTGTCAAGAATATCAGTAATATAGACAGAGTACATATGAAGACCAGACCTGTCAAGCTTACAGTAGACATACAGAATGTAGGCACGGAAGCGATAGAGAATGTGACAGCATCCATCATGCTTAATGGTAGCATGATAACCAGTGAAGTTGCCGCGACTCCTATTATGCCTGGAGAATCTATAACTTATAGTTTTGCGACGCCTATAGACCTACGTGATCTCGATAATCCTAATCTTGCTGTCCAGATATCGCATCCTGATGATGCTAATAGCCTCAATAACGATACTGAGATAGATATCGTTACAAGACAAGGTTCACTTGTCAATATTTTTGATAACTCACAACATAATTTTGGAGCACAAGGACAGAGACAGTCTAACACCGTGATCCTCCCAGGAGATCTATCACACTATGAGCAATTACTACTACATATATCAGTAGACTGCCCATCTGGTGGTTGTGATCCATGGGATCAGACGGGTAATGTAATGGCAACTAATACTGAAGGAGAATTTGAGATAGCAAGATATATTACTCCTTATGGTATCGCATGTGGACCATGGACCGTAGATGTGACAGATTTCAAAAGCCAACTTACAGGAGAAGTATTATATAATTCCTTCATTCAGGTATTCGGACAATCGGGCTGGCTGGTTAATATCGACTTAGAACTTATAGAGGGAACTGATGGGATGCCTTATAAGAAACTAACACCTATATATCAGACTGATTACCATGTATACGGAGATCCTGGGATCGATGATGACTTAGCAGCCATTGGTATCACGGTGGATGATAATACAGAGGCATCACATATCAGAATGCATGTAACAGGACATGGCCAAGGTAATACTAATAACGCAGCAGAATTCTATCAAGTAACACATCAGATAATGTTAGACGGTAATCCATTAGCTGATCACGATCTATGGAAAAGTGATTGTAGCTCTAACTCATGTGCTAATCAAGCTGGCAACTGGCTATTCCCTCGTGCAGGGTGGTGTCCAGGACAAGAAGTCATCCCTGCAATATTTAATACTACAGGAAGTGCCCAAGCTGGCCAGACCATAGAATTAGACTACGAACTACAAGATTACACTAACTTACTTAATACGGGTTATAACAATAGTGGACATACAGAACCACATTATAGAATTCATGGCGTATTCGTAGAAAGCAGTTCTACGCCATTTGAAGATTTTAATAATCTTGCAGTATCAGAGATCGATCTGACCGATGAGAGAATCGTAGCTACTATACTTAACGATGGAAATGTCAACGCATCAGAATATGTAGTAGACTTATATAAAGATGGCATACTTACAGAAACCAAAACAATAAGTACAGCACTTAATTCTGGTATGAATAGCACTGTAGAATTCGATGTAGACATTCAGACAGTCCTAAATTCATTCTTCGTTGTAGAAGTGATTTCTTCAGGTGATCAAAGTCCTGGCGACAACTTATTAGGAGAAGCTTTTGGCGTTATGATATCCACTAACGATCCGATAGTAGGTGAAGCATTTACAGTTATCCCTAATCCATCAAGCGGCAACATAGAGCTGCAGATGGAAGTATCTCTTATGAATGGCAAATGGTTCTTACACAACTTAGAAGGTCAGCTTATCGATAGCCGATTAATAGACAAGAACTCAGTAATCATTAATGTAGAAAATGCAGGTATGTACATATTACGATTAGTAGATACAGAAGGCCGATCTTCTAGTAAGAAGGTCATCATCATAGACTAATCCTGA
>CALLAG010000187.1 GCA_938002705.1 uncultured Saprospiraceae bacterium
CACAATTCTCTAAGTCATATTTCTCCTTGTATAAGCTATAGTCTTCCTTAACCATTAACTATTGATGGTATTATTTATAATAATAAGTGTAAATACAGGAAGAATATGGTGTGGCAGTAAATATATAACTTTTACTGAATAGTGCATTTATGTAGCATTAAAAAATTCCTTTCTGGTATGAGTAGGATGATTTGAGTTTATTTATTCGTTTTCATACACTTTCTATACTTGTGTTGTGCTATATCCTTTTTATAGTGCATTATTAGAGAAGTTAATGATATCTATGCCCCATGAGATAGGATCAATATTGAGACAGATAATATTAACATTTACAAAATAGTTTCATCGATTTGACGCATTTGTATAAGATAGTTTAGTATGTCATAATTATGATTCTTTAGATTTGCTTTACATTTGTAGTAGATAATTTAATTGACTTAATAAAGTAAAACCCGAGGACTCACCCCTTAATAATCTATGAAATCTTGTCAGCTCATCTTAGATAAACTCAACCAGATATATCTTATCTTGGATGATAAGGGCGGCATCATAGAGCATAACGGATTAGATAAGTTATATACTAAGGAAACGATAGAGACCATTAAGACCATCTACCAGATTAATCCCTCCATCAGTTATATTTCATGGACAGATTTGCTCAATGAGGCCAGGGGGCAAGAAATCGTCACACAAGATAGCTTCTTTCTATCTGCTGATAATACTGTCAGTAGGTGCCAGATTCTACTATCTCATAATGACGGGCAGTTAATGTACGTTATGATTCCTGATATGGAAGTATCGTCTGATGACACTGTAGCTGTAATCGATGATGGAGGTACAGAAGCAGAACAATGGAGCTATGAGCATTCTGGTCCGCATAGCCTATTATATGTTGATGCGGAAGGTGTTATCTTTTTTGAGAATGAAGCCTTTATAAGATTATATGGCAAGTCAGCTATCGGTGATAATGTAAATGATCTATTCTTAGAAAGTGATGTAGGACGGATTCCTATGGGACTTAAGTTTTCTGATGAGAAAGATCAAGAGCTTACACCTAAAATGATAATCCGCGTCAAACCTAAAATGCGGATAGGTTACAATCGTTGCACACGACATACACATGATGGCAAGACATTCTACAGACTAGAATTTGCTTTAGATGAGGATATCCATCTTATAGATGAGTCGCTGGGCAGTGCCATCGCAGAGATCGATAAACTTAAAGAGAATGCTGACGCCAAAAATTCTTTACTAGCAGAATATACGACACCCGATTTTTCATTTGATCAGATCGTAACAACCAGTGATAATTATAAGAAAGTGCTTGTCAGTGTAGCACAAGTAGCAGATACGAATACAACAGTACTGATCTCTGGAGAGACGGGTTCAGGTAAGGAGTTATTAGCTAATGCTATATTCAGACTCAGCGATAGATCAGATAAACCATTCGTCAAGATCAATTGTGCTAATATTCCTGCCGAACTTGTCGAGTCTATCTTATTTGGTCATGAGAAAGGATCATTTACAGATGCACATGCTAAGCAGATAGGTAAATTTGAGTTAGCTGATGGTGGCACCATATTTTTAGATGAGATAGGAGAGCTACCTTACGCTATGCAGTCTAAGCTACTCAGAGTGCTACAAGAAGGCGAGATCGAACGTATAGGTAATCCAGAATCTATTAAGGTAGATGTAAGGATAATAGCGGCAACTAATAGAAACTTAAAGGCAGAATCAGCTAAGGGGGAGTTCAGATCAGACCTTTATTTTAGGTTAAATGTATTCCCGATATATAGTCTACCGCTGCGAGAGAGAAAAGAAGACATTCCAATGCTGGTCGATCATTTTATAAAAAAATATACGCTATTGTCAGGTCGAGAAAATGTTACTTCTATCAAGAAGATTGATCTACAGATGCTTAAGAACTATGATTACCCTGGTAATATAAGAGAGCTCGAAAATATAATACATAGGGGAATCATACTTGCCGAGGATAATTCTGTCAATCTCAGTTTCTTACTTAGCCCTGAACAAAATGAAGATTCTACAAGTACACTTATTGACTCTCTGGACAATACGATAAAAAATCATATTATTGCCGCTCTAAAAATAAGCTCAGGCAAATTATCTGGTAAAAACTCTGCAAGTGAGCTTCTTGATATTAATGCAAAAACATTATACTCAAAGCTAAAAAAGTACGAAATTAATATAAAAGAATATAGTAAAAATGACTAGGGGTGGTGACTCACATACAAGCTTTACAGAATTCCTTACAGATCACAGGGAAGATGATATTCTACTCGTATTCTCTGCGTCATGGATAAGTCAGAGTAGTATCGTAGATATCGTACTCCAGAAAATCCAAAATCAAATTCCCGATCTTATTATCAAACAAGTAGACGTAGATGATAACGAAGATCTGATTGAAAGATTCTATATCAAAAAATTACCATCTGCTGTAATGATCAAGAATGGTCAGATGATACATAAATTTACAGGTACATTTTCTAAAAAGGATATTCTCGATGTGTACAATAGCAATTAGCACGGTAAGTTATTATGTGTAAAGTGTCTGGTGTATTAGAGTTCTCAGATATATAAATTTACCTCAGTAGTCTCCATATCTTTCTGCACGATTAATACATACTAAAATATGCAACTCACCCTCATCTCAGACACTCACGGCCAACATCGTAGCCTGTCCCTATCCAAAGGAGAGACACTCATCCATGCAGGTGACATATCTAAGAGAGGAGGGCAGGCTGAAGTTAAGGATTTCTTACAGTGGTTTAGCGAGCAAGATTACGAGCATAGGATATTCATAGCAGGTAACCATGATTTCTACTTTGAGGAAGCCAGTAGAGAGTCAGTCAGTAACATAATTCCTGAGGGTGTGACATATCTCAATGACTCTGGAGTTGAGATAGGAGGCATACGATTCTGGGGCTCGCCAGTCCAGCCACGATTCTATGATTGGGCATTTAATAGAGATCGGGGGAGGGATATTCAGAAGCACTGGGACCTTATTCCAGCAGATACTGATGTACTCATTACTCATGGTCCACCATCCTCTATTCTTGATAAGACAACTGGCGGTATGAATGCGGGGTGTGAGAACCTGATGGGGACACTAGAGCAGCTGAGGGTCAAGTTACATGTATTTGGCCATATCCATGAAGCGTACGGTGTCGTAGATAAGCATCATCGTACATATGTGAATGCTAGTGTGTTAAATGAAAATTATAATCTGGTTAATGCACCAGTCATCTACCCATTAGAGTTATGATGATAGTTGTCTAACCCTCATTATGTGATAGAAAATCTATCGCATAACAGACTATTGATTTTCAATAGCTTATGAAGTTTTAATGAAACCCTAAATGGTTAAAAATAAATGTCAAGCACGATGTTCCTAAAGTCGATAAGGCTCGTAAGAGGTTAACCTACGACAAATCATTGGCTAACAATGATTTCGTCTACCCATAGGGTGGAATTTGCATTTCTAATGCATAATCCATGTCTAATATCTTTTTATAAATTTTGCGTGCAATAAAAAAATAGATTATTGATTGAGTATATTCACAAATATAAAAGCAATCAATGCCAACTAAAACTAACACTTCAGCTTCCCTAATAGCCGCATTAGCTGGTTTTCTATTCGGTTTTGACACAGTAGTCATATCAGGAGCTAATCTACCGATTAAGGAATTATGGGACCTATCGCC
>CALLAG010000188.1 GCA_938002705.1 uncultured Saprospiraceae bacterium
TATTCCATACCGCCTGACTGTCGATAGCAGACTCATGATGAGCTAATTTGTCTTTGACGATAGCTTCTATTTCTTGCCCTTTCTTGACATTTATACCTTGCCATAATGCATCCGTATCTATAGGAGATTGATGCTGGCTAAGCTGCTCTTTTAAGTACTTATCTAGTTGATCTTGCCCCATGACTCATTTGTTTGAAATGATTTTAATTTTTTTCTCAATATTTGTTTTGCTCTCGATAGATTAGATCGAGATGTGACATCTGCTATACCAAGCATATCGCCTATCTCCTTATGACTATAACCTTCTATCACTGATAGGTTAAATACTTGCCTATAACCTTCTGGAAGCGTACGTACTATATCCATCAGGCTATCTACTGACATATTAGTAATGGCATCTGGAGCGACACTGATCTGATCATTGTAGTCTACAGATAATGATGTCGTATCAAGCTTCTTTTTGTTCAGAGACTTCAAGGCTACATTGACAGTGATTTTTCTCATCCATCCTTGTAATGAGCCTTTACTAGAATCAAAAGTATCGATGTACCTGAAGATTCTAATAAAGGCATCCTGGAGAATATCTTGTGACTTAGTGGCGTCTCCCATATATCTCAGGCATACAGAATATAGTAAGCCTGAGAATCTATGTACAAGCGCCTGCTGGCACTCAGCATGTCCGTCCTGACAGCCTGATATGATATCTTCTATGGTAAGTTGGTTAGTCATAAGTAGTTCGTTCTATAGTTGCATACCTGCATTTATATTAGTGATTTTTTCACAGCCGTCGTGAATTATTACTTCTGTAGTTCCATCATTACCGTTGACATCACTATCGATATTCTCATCAATACCTATATTAGGTATAACGTAACTAGAGCCTCCAGCATTAAGCGGTACTCTTACAATATAAGAGCCTTCTGATATATTCAAGAAAATATAATTTCCGTTTTCATCAGTAGTTGTGACTTGTAGTGGGGCCTGCGGGTTTGAAGGATCGATTAGAAATACCTCAAGGTCAATTACCCTTCCGTCAAGACTATCTAATACGTTTGCGGTGATACCATTATTGTCACTCCATACCGTTCCTGATATAGATCTGTAATCTGAAGGTTCATAAGTATAATCCATCGTGAACACACAATCATTTTCATCCTGGACGATAAGTGTAATGGTTTCTTGAAACGTAACACTTATTGACTCTGACATTACTGTCGTAGAGGCATTGGTCCATAAGATTGAATATGGTGGCGTACCTCCATTGATAGATTGGATGTTAAATGAACCAAAAGGTAATCCATTCATATCGCATCCGTCTACAGTGCTGCTTACTTCTGCTTCTATTTCTTGTAATGTGTACTCCAAAAAGAACTCTGCAGTAGTATTGCAGTTATTGCTATTATCAGTGACTATAACTGTATAGATCCCTTCAGTCAAATTGGATATTGTAGCACCTATCGCCCCGTTAGACCAAGAGTAAGTATAGGATCCAGAACCACCAAATGCACTAGCGGTTATAAATGAGTTTTCTATGTTACAAAGAAATGGTCCACTGGTTTCGAATTCCACAAGTAGCTCTTCACTTTCAGCTATGGTTATACTACATTCAGTAGGGCAGCCATTACTATCTGTTATTGTAACACTATATAGACCTGAGCTTAAGCCAGTAATCTGAGGTGTAGTGGCTCCATTACTCCATTGGTAAGTATATGCTCCAGAACCACCATTTACAAAAACTGTAGCCGATCCATTATCATCTCCGCAGCTTGCGTCTATGCTCGTGGGATTACATGATATAGTCTCATACTCTATAAGGTACTCTCCATCACAACTTACCCCATTATCGTCGACAATTCTGTAAGTGCCCTCATCTCCATTTGTCAAACCTGTAATTGTAAATACCCCAATGTTTATAGTTTCTACAAATATGTCATCTCTAAATACTTGGTATGGGAACTTACCTCCAGATATTGTAATTATAAGTGAAGCTTCGTTACAATCACCTGTGGGTGATACTGAAGAACGGCAATCTAGAGAATCACTTATATCATCAATATCAATCTTGAAGGAACCCATAACGACAATACCGTCTATCTCTCCCATAAATGTACCTATTACTTTTTCTCCTAATCCACCTAGCTCAGTTATGTCAAAGATGAAATCTTCGCATAAGTTACATCTAGCATCAAGGAAGTTCTGTGTATTGGGATCATATAAGTAAGCTTCTACATAGGAAGGGATATTAGTATCTGATACTTGAGCATCTGTAATATCGGCCTGAAATAGTGTTTCTAGCGAGTCTATTACACCTCTTATACTAAGCACTCCATTAGTAATATTTGCTGATGGATTTAATATCAAGGACTCACTACTGTTATCTATCTTGAATCTTATGTATTCTTCTAACTCATTACATGATTCTATTACGCCTACATTGATATCTGCTCCGTTAGTGATGACAAAACTTTCTATCTCGGAACTTCTAAAATCGTTAAGGTCAAATCCTTGTATTGTAAATGAGTTTACTGATTCGCATTGTATTATTGATTGTGAGAAGTTGCCTTGAGCATCCGTCTCAGCAATGTAACATGTCATATCATTAAGACATATGCGAGCATATCCGTTTGTTATAGGATTACCATTACATTGTAATTGTCCAGAGATTATAATCTCTGCTTCTATATCTATTACTATTTCTCCAAAGGATACATCATTGCTGAATGGTCCTATGTTTCTATTAAGTATTATCTGACCACATTCATCTTTTACTCTTAATACAAGTGCTTCGTCTTGAGGTACTTTACCATTGAAGTTACCAGCACTATTGGTCCAGCCGTATCCAGTACTACCGTTACTTACGACATCTATACATATGCTAAAGTTTGTAAGAGGTACGCCATCTTGGTTGACAAGTTTTCCAGTAATATTCACGAGAGGGAACGGAACGTCACAATTCCAAAATGAGAAATGACTCACTTCAGTTACGTAGAAATCTCCATCTAATTGTGCTGTGCTTTCTTCTTCCCAGTATACCGTCTGTTCATTAAGTGACCAAGTTTCGATGGTCTCAGGAGCATGACTTTTTGTGCTTTCGGGTAATGGAAATTTTAGTGTCGCAGTGGTATCATCTGCCAGATTCAGCTTCTGATTATCTGTAGAGAATAATTCTACAGCCATCATACCATAAGTAGAGAGCTGTACTAGCTGACCGTCAGCTGATAATCCTCTAAGGTCTCCAGGCATAGACTGCTCTAAGTAGGGACCTTCTGGACTGTACCAGTGTGTGTATACGCTCACTTCTCCATTGTAGGGTGCACCACTGGCTTCGACTTTGATTGCGTTAGGCGGAAATACTATAGATCCACCACCATTTATATTAACGATGCCTCCATTCTCAGCATTAAAGTTTTCTGGATTTGATTTTGGAATCATTCTTACCCTTACGAAAGAAGTTTCGTTGAGTTCAGGGATAAAGAATTTGTAATTATCAAAGTAGCCACTTTCTTGGAATACAAGGATACCACCTTCTGTTCCAGCCTTTATATTTTTTATTCTGAAATACCCATTTTCGTCCGTTGTATAAGTCTCTCTGCTATAGCTTATTGTTATGCCCTCTAAGGCTTGTCCGTTCTCATCAGTTGCGATGCCAGAAACACCAGTAGACACCGTCGTGGTAGTAGTAGGCTCCGTCTGTATGACCTCTTCTATATTCTCATCACCTAAGATATCTTTCTGGCATGACTGGAAAGAAATCACTAAACCAAACAGGATAATTAATGTTATATATTTCATTAGTTTAAAATTTAATTATTCAAGATAAAAGCCTACTTAGGAAGCAGACTTACTTACGCAAACCTGAATTTATCTACATACTTAAACATATACCATAGATAACCGAAGTGTTGCGTAGCAAATGATAAACATCAGAAAAAGGAAAATTAACGCTTGTTTCAATAATATTGATAAATGTAAATATTTTAATATAATAATTGATATTTAGTATAAATTGCCTTATTTTTAACTGAATTAGTATTATAGGGCAATATATTATTAACGTTTAATAAACTTATGCCTTATGATGAATGAAAATGTCAAAACAATCATGACCACTGATCTTATCACGGTCAAGCCTACAACTAAGCTCTCCTCTGTCAGAAAGATATTCATGTCACATAAGATACATCATCTGCCTGTTATGGATAATGGCAAGTTAGTAGGATTAGTAACTACTTACGATATGTGGAAAAACGAGATTGCTCCAAGTAACTACGCAACACAGGAAGTATCTTCGGTCATGACAACAAGTCTGGCTAAGATAGGACCTCGTGATAAGATAGGAACTGCTGCTGAGTTATTCTTAGATAATAGGTTCCATGCACTACCTGTCGTCAACGAGCACGATCACTTAGTTGGAATTGTAACTTCATTTGATATACTTCTGTATCAGTTTAAGAAAGCATATCCGAATCCAATTCTGTACAAAAACTTGTATGAAAAAAACCAAGTAAATCTTACACCTGCATAATATTATAAGCACCCCGATCATTTATTCTTTTTGCGTAATTGTTTGGGGTGCTTCCCTTTCATAGCTATTCATAAAAGGATTATACTATGCCACCACTTTATAATATTCACAACCATTTATACCTCAGGCCGTTTACTACAACATGGACTTAACACCACAAGATATTGATAGGATAATAGAGATGGCATGGGAAGACAGAACGCCCTTTGATGCGATACTACATCAGTTCGGTACTAAGGAATCTGATGTTATTGCTATAATGAGGAAAAACCTGAAACCATCCAGTTTCAGATTATGGAGAGCAAGAGTATCCGGCAGAAAAACCAAGCATGCTGCTAAGAGATTCGAAGGTGCTGGAAGGTTTAAGTGTAGTAGACAAAAGATGGTGTCTAACAATAAAATATCTAAGAGGTAAGAAGATTTTGAGTTTATATATTAGATAAGAAAAAGCCCTTCAGTTATTTAACTGAAGGGCTTTTGTCATTTATATATCTCGATACTATTTTATAATATTCACTTTATGCGTATAGTAGGTATTGCCATTAGATAGGTGGATAAGGTACAATCCTTGCTCAAAGTTATGTACATCTAATGATAGTTTTTTGCGTATTCTATCAGTATGTATAACTTGCCCATCAATATTGTATATGACTACATTCCAGTCTTCAGTAGAAGTCTCTTTGTTATATATATGCAAGGTCTGGCTTGCAGGATTAGGATATACTCTGAATATATCATCTGTACCTAACTCATCTATAGATGAAGTAAAGCTCGCATCAGTATTAATGACAAACTCTGTCAGATCGATAAATCCACCTTCGCCGTCTATAACTGTAAATACAAATCTATCGGATTCGTCTTCTACACCGTTATGTACATATCTAAGAGCTCCTGCATCTATATCCGCTTGAGTAAATCTGCTACCTACAACCATCTCATCTCCACGTAATAAGAGCGTGCCCTTAGTTGTATTCACTACGAGGGTATAGAGTAGCTCGTCAGCAGAATTATTATTATCTTCTGATAGAAGGAGATTACTAAATATCCTATCTGCTGCCCCAGTAGGGACTTCTAAGATATTGTTATTGACTAAGAATGGATTATCGAATGAGCTATTACTACACAGTTGTATAGAGTAAGTGTTAAGTCGGCCACCCTCACCTGGTCTTGTATCTTCTATAAGTAATACCCAGTCACCTTCAGTCTCTGAGCCATTAAAGCCTTCTAATGATGCTGATTCTAATTGCATAACCCTTGACGCATTAAGTGGACAACTGAAAGGTATCGGAGAATCAGAGTCAAAGCCAAGATTAAAGTCTGCTCCAGAACATGATGAGTCCCATAGCTCTATAGAATCTCCAGCAGGGTTAATTATAGTTGCAGTAAGATCTCTGGATCTTCCATGACCACCTTCTATCTTAGTAATATTAACATCAGCAATTGTTCCTTGCTCAAACACTCTGATGACAGAACGTATTGTAGGTGTTCCTGATTGGGATATATTAATCGGAGTGTCTTCTGCGGTATAAGAATTACAACTTAGTGATACTGTACTGAATGTAAATATCTCAGACTCGAAGGTATCAACACACTTATTAGATCCAGAAACTCTCCAGTAGTATAGTGTACTATTATCGAGAATAATCTGCGGCAATACTCTATTAGTCAGTATATTATCTTGATCTATAATGTTAGTAGAACCGAATTCTGGTGTCGTACTTACTTCCAGTCTATAGCTTTCTGCATTAAGTGATTCTGTCCACTCAAATGCAGGTGTACCGCTTACGGCCTCTAAGCCACTTGCAGGACTCTGCAGGACTAGATCGCTCATGTCTGTGGCAGTAACCTCAAGTCTGAACGTCTGGCTTATGGATGTAGCATCAGGTGATGTTGCTTCTATAGTCACTTCATATGTACCAGATTCTGTGACGTTTTCTAGATCAATATTTAATTTAGAAATACCATCTGGTGTCATTGGGTTATTAGAAAATTCGAAACTAGCGTCAGTAGGAAGTCCAGATACGACATCTAATGTAACTTCGTTCTGAAAATCTTGGAATGAAGTACCTTGGATATCTACACTAAGATTCTGTGGAAGACATATGTCATACTCATTTTCAGCAAGATCTATGAAGAACCCTGGTGCTGCTGGAGCCCTGATTATTAATTCTCCTCGACCTATATTGAAGAAGACATTGTTGCTCGCTTTGACCTTTATTCTTCCAGCATTGGTTATATTATTAGGTATAGAGACTACATGAGAGCCATCGTTAGGCACATCGCTTGCAAGTTGAATATCGAATGATCCCCCTCCATCAGTAGATAAGAAGATGTCTACAGTCTGGCAATCTATTATATCATTATCTGTATTGGCCACATCCCATTCTACGGTAAATTCTTCATTAACTTCTACGAATGTTAGTTGTCGTGGAGAAGTTACAGCAAAAGGTCCTGCAGTATCTGATGATCTTAATTTTACTTCTTCCCACACAGTTACACCTGTACCTGGATGGTTATCTCTTACTGTAAATCTGAATGTCAGATCTCTGTTATATGTCGGTAGAACTTCACGAGGATTACCTATGCCAGCAAGAATGTTACCCAGTCTTGGAAATGATCTTTTTGTTTCCGTACTAGGCGGAAATGACCTGAAGCTGGGAGCATTACCCAAGGGTGATCCTAATTGGCTAGGAGTAGAATTAAGATCCATCTGTTCCCAGTTGTAAGTCAGCATATCTCCATCCTGATCTACCGCTGATCCGTCCAGTTCGAATGGCGTACTGATAGGTATTGTCAGACCTTCTGGGATATCTACAAAAAGATCAGGCGTATTATTACCAGATTCTTCAAGAATTCCACAATTTGAAGCTTCTACGAAGTCATAGAATTGATTGATATTACCTACGTGGAAGTACTCATCACTTGGCCCTACGACATTATTGTTACCGCATAATCCTGAGTATGATAGTATAGTGGATCCACTACCTGGCTCCCATCCTGTAGATGGTGATCTTTGTGCATCATTCCCTGGGCAATTATCCCATGAGTGACCACCTGAGAATTGGTGTCCTACCTCGTGGGCTCCAGTCTGTGCTATGAAGTTAGAGATATCTGCACTACCGATACAACTCACACCTCCACCTTTGTTATTTCTACATACTGAACCTCCAAAAGCAATTCCTGCCACACCATCTGTGCAGAATGTAGTAAATACATGGCCGATGTCGTAGCTATTGACACCGACTGCATTATTGATCACAGCTGTGTTTTCTCGTAGAGTTTCTCCACCTAATCTTGGCGAGGTGTAAGGCTCATTTTCTCTAAAAAATATTAGCTTATCATTGTCGTCTATAAGTTCGAAGTGTATACCTACTTCGTTCTCGAATGTAATGTTGAATCTATTGACACCTGTATTAAATTTTGACATGACATTCTCAGGAGTCGACCATAGTGAGCCCCATTCTCCAGTACATGCAAGAGCTAGTCTAAATGTTCTCCTTATGACAGGCACAGATTTTTTGTTGGTTGTCACAGGCGACGGATTTTCATATAGGTCTTCTTCTTTGCTGAGTTCTTCATTATAGTGATTATACCCACACCCATTAGGGTAGTTAGACTGATCTACATGATGATCTTTCACATAGTAACTCATATACTTTTCATCGGCGTATGTATAGTAAGGATCTATATATACTGTTCCTTTTCTGGTTACAATGGCTGCATGGAATCCCATAGGCCCAAAATCTATACGAGCATGCTCCGATGTATTATTAGGATTATAGCCTCTGTAGGCCTTGATATCAGGAAACTTAGCACTTAACACTGGACTCATATTAGGACTCTCTACGAATATCATAGGTATCATACTGCCATCTGGTAGAGGTAGTGAGAATTCTACAGTTTTAAGATTTGACTTTTCTATGCTTTCGTTAGAAGCATCTGATAGATGTTTGACCATGGCATTATAGTCGATCTCATATAAGCCAAATTTATCTGGAACTATAGTCCTCATTAGATCCGCTTCTTTATAAGTCGGCTTTTCTTCTATAGACTGCCATATCTGCTGTCCACTGATGTGGATGGATATGAGGGATAATAAGCATAAGGTGATCAGTTGCTTCATTGAGTATAATTTTTTTGTATTACAAATATATAAACTAGCCACATAGTAGAGGTGATGTTCTTGTTGTAATGCGGACATTGATCAAATTGTTTATCTGAATAATATGTAATTAGTGTAAAATCATATAAATCAGAAATTATAGAAAAATAAGATAAGTCAGAAATAAGTGGTATGTTTGATGTAGAATTAAAGAATATAGTGGCACAATCTAATTTTTCAGTAGAGGCAATAGTAAGCTGTGATGAGCGAGGTCAGTTGGTATTACCCAAAGACGTCAGGAAAAAACTAGATATAAAGTCCGGGGATAAACTGGCCTTATTGAATGTAACCACTAAGAATAATGCAATATGCATCACGCTTATAAAGGCGAATTCGCTTGAGGATATTATTAAGAATTACTTAGCTCCTGTAATGAAGGATATTACAGAATAAGGGTTATACAAGATAGATTGATTGAGTATTTAGCTATTTTATTTGAACTAAATAGTACTATTTTGAGGAGGGGAACAACGAGATTTGTTCCCTTTTTTTATTTAGTATACTTATAATTTGACCTTGATCAATATTTTTATTGAAATATTACATAATAAAGTAGTTCTACCAACCTCAATTCATTGACAATAATCAATCTCTGATAGCTTAGACATTTAAAAAATGGCTCTCATCTGCACACCTGCAGTATGCACTAATCTTGAGTCTTCCGATTTTCTGCCATTGTAGTTGATGATCATATCTATGCTGTTAGATAGTCGTCTTGTATAATTAAAATTCCATACAAGATTACGACCATCTCTGAGACCTTGGAGCATCTCAAATTCTATAGGTGTATTACGTTGTCCTATGTATTTGATCTGGACTATATTGAATTCTAACTGTAGATTAGATTGGCTATTCTTTCTCCATGTGAAGTCTATACCTCCATCATTAATGTCTGAAGTTTCTAGCATACCTATACTGTTCCGATTTCTTTCGATTTTGTATTTGAGGATGATACGCATCTTGCTGGATGGTCTAAAGTTTAATTGGGGTATTACATTCCAGAATTGTATTGTATAATCTTGATTATCGAATATCGTATGATCATTCTTTTTATTTCCTATTCCTGTCTCTACGAGGATATCGACTTTCTTTCTGAGATTTATTCTGGATCGGGTATAGTACTGATCTGATAACCTTGTCTCGTCTCCTGATATCTGTGATAGTTTGTTATTGAGAGATCTGTAAGCAAGTTGGATGTCATACTTTGGATTACCTCTATTGAAGAATAGGTTATGATCAAACGACGCAGTGAATGCTACTAATTGATCATTTTCAAGATTAAATGATATGGGTTGTATGAAGCCACCATCTCCCTGATTTAATAATTTCTGGTCTATCCGATATCGACTTGATATCATAAATCTTGAAAGCAACGCTTTTTTATTATTGATGAATTTTCCAGGTTCTATTTTGAGCGATTGGTTAAGTACATTCCTGTTTGTACTTATGAATTCATTATTAAATATACTTATCTTCTCATGGCTTCCAATATTTGGGAATACGGCTATTTCAAATTCTGTAATTTGCTCCTCTCCATCATTATTGTAATCATTCCATAGATAAGAGCCTTCGCCATCTTGCACTTTGATATATTGGAATTCTATCCTCGGCTCTTGACCACTATTAGCTTCATAATATGTGTTGAATGATAAGCCATTATTCAAGAGTGTAAGTTTATGGTCTATGTTGCCTATAAATGTTTTATTACTATTATCATTTTCTAAGAAAATATCTTCTACAACATAGTCCCTTAATACCAGTTGCCATGTCAATGCAGAATGGGTAGATTGCTGCCAGTTACCACTTAGCCCATAATCAGTACCTACGGTGATACGTTGCATTCTGTCCATTATACCTCTGTCATCATACCGTTTAGTTACACTTATAGTAAAGTTGAGATCATCTGAAGGAGAAGCTTCTATGTATCCTCTTAT
>CALLAG010000189.1 GCA_938002705.1 uncultured Saprospiraceae bacterium
CCTTTGATCTCCATGCCTTCTAATATCAGTTTTTCTGTTAGATCAAAACTGTCTTTGAATTCATAGATCACGGAAAGTGCCTGGATTGAATTAGAGTGGAGCTCGTTGAGATTTGCTTCTTTGGCAAGAGCTTTCATTTCTTGATAGATCTCAAGGGCTTCATCAGTTCTCCATTGATGCATAATACTCTTGGCATGGAGATTCAGTATTTCTACATAATCTTCAGTTGTACTAGAACTATTTTTTAATTTTTCTAATACTTTGACAAGCAGTAATTCTGCTTCAGGATATTGTCGAGTATCTAAGAGTTGTTTGGCTTTTTGATATTCTTCAATATCATAAGCCATGTTATAAGGGCTGATATTGTTATTCTGAGATACGACTACAATAGAATAGCTGACTAAGAAAAACAGACTTAAGATGGCTCTTGCTATTGATGATGACATATCTTATTAAATCTATATTTGAGATAAAAGTTACTCCATAAAAGTAATGATAAGCCTCAAATAACATTTTTGGTTAACAAAAAAATCCCTTGTGATCAATTAAGATCGCAAGGGAATAAATTTCTATAATCTTTGATACAATTATCTCACCCTTATGGGTGATATGTAATTAATCTATAGCACCATATACTTTACTGACGAATGAGCCATTCAAGAAGCTATCTGTATCTATCTGACTTTGGAATACAGGACCTTGGTACTTTCCTGATAATAACAGGACGGCTGCTTCGCATAATGGCGCTGCAGTAGTTGTCTGTATAGCTCTAAGAGTATGCTTCCCTACTTTAGATGGGTACACGTGTATGCTTTTCTCCATTGATCTAAGTACACCTTTATTGTCTCTACCTTTGACAGAGGCGAATACTATAACGACATCGTCCTCTACAGCAGGTATGTCATTAAGCATGACACTATTGAGGTGGTCTATTTTATCCATGCCTGCTGGCGTCTCGCTTATTATTTTTCTTGCCCAGTCATAGTGCCCTGGGAATCTGAGAGTCTTATAGTTAAGGTTCTTAACCTTACCAGCTAATGCTACAGGGAGATCTGCTGCACCTCCTGAGGTGAAGTCGTCTTCATATTGTATGCCTTCTATGAGGAGCTTTTCTGTTCTTGAAAGTGAAGGGATCGTACTTGTCTCATAATTCTCGACAACTAATGCATCCTCTACATACTCAGTGGCTACGCCAATAGGACTCCAGGTGAATGCATAAAAATAAGGATCACGTGCATGTCTAGATAATGCGCCGACTTTCATATCTATATTATCTACTTTTTCCACTTGATGGATATCAGTAAATTTCTTGAATAAGTGATGAGCGATTACATTGATATATCCTGGTGCTAATCCTGTCTGTAGAATAAAGCCTTTGCTAGAATTCTGAGCAATCTTAGTTACTTCATCCGTTTCTTTGACATATTCTGTAAGATTGGCATAATGACAATCATAATCATGAGCATATTGGGCCAATCTTGGCGCTTGACTTCCTGGTAGGCAATCTAGTATGATATCTGCCTTCTCAAGTTGTGATTTGAATTCATCTGTCATGCCTTCACTCGGTAGTAAAAATCCTGAAGCGGCACTGCTGTCCGAGTTGTCATTGACAAATTTTGCTGCTTCCTGAGCGGCATTCTCATATCTATCACCCAATATAATATTACAATCAAATGATTGCTGACATGCAAGTATAAGTCCTGTCGCTTGTCCTATTCCTCCCGATCCTGCTATGAGTATATTGTGTGGTTTCATCCTTTCGTTTTGTGATATATTATCAATATTTGGGCGAATATAAGATAGTTTAGACCATATACTTAACTATCGATTATAGATAACATAATAGTAAGTGAGAGGACTAAAGAGATAATAAACATGAGAAACAACATAATAACATATTAATCAATATACATATACATTAAACATTGATTAATAGTTTAAAATAAATTACAATAAATTTTAATATGTAAAATATGGCCTTATATTAGCGTTCGATTTAGATTTTTTCCAACTACCGATTTTCTATTATGTCTACCAAACGACCGAAGAAAAGGGCGAATAGCAAAACTATCCGATTCTCTTTCAGCGATGAGCGTATCCGAAAAATAATGGGTGTAATACTCATATTTATTGCGTTATATCTAACTATAGCTTTTGTATCCTACTTCTTTAAGTGGGATTACGATCAGGATAAGATACTGAAACTCTCAGGTAACATCTTATTTGATCCTAACGTCCAAGTCCAGAACTGGTTAGGAAGACTGGGAGCATTTACATCCCATATGTTTTTCTATTGGGGTTTCGGAGTCTGTTCATTTGGTTTTATATTCTTACTTGTAAGATTAGGCGTAGATCTCATCAGACAAGCATCACTGACGGCTTTCGCCAATGTGTTCCTTCATACATTTATAATCATGTCTTTCTTCTCTGTGGTATTAGAATTTATATTCAGTAATTCTACATTTAGCTGGGGCGGATTGATGGGTAATTCTATATGCGGATACCTTTCAAGTTTTCTTGGGCAGATCGGATTAGTCCTTTTCATGATACTACTAGTGGCAGCCGCATTCATATGGCTTGTCAATCCATTGATACAACTGGATGGCCTTAACTTGGCTTATTCATTAGACAATATTTCAATACCTAAATTCGAATTTAATTTTGGGAAGAACGACGATACGTCAGCGACCGAATATCAAAAACCTAAGAAGAGAGAGAGAAAACGTAAAAGTTTGTTCGAAGACCTTGATGGGTCTATCCCAAAAACGGACGGAGTTATGGAAGCTTCAGCAGATAGTGATACTATCGAATTGAAGCTTCCTGATTCTACTATCAAGAAAGCAAAATCAAAAAAGAAACAGAATCCAGAAGAATACTTCGAGAAACTACAATTAGACGTAGAAGAAGCAGCTCCCTCACCAGCACCATCTGATACACCTCCTGTGCCATTAGTAGATGTGTCTAAGAAGTCAGGTCCAGATATGGATAGCGATGCCCTATATGTCACAGAAGATAATCCTGATGACTTTGAGCCGTATGATCCGACTAAGGAGCTATCGAGATATGAGTTTCCAGGATTTGATCATCTTATAGAGTATGATACAAGTGTAGCACAGATAGATAGGCAAGAGCTGGAAGAGAATAAGAATCAGATCGTCAAGACGCTACTTAATTATAATATTAAGATCACGAAGATCAAAGCGACGATAGGTCCGACGGTTACATTGTATGAGATCATACCAGCGCCTGGTGTCAAGATATCTTCTATTAAGAAATTAGAAGATGATATCGCCTTAAGTCTCGCAGCATTAGGTATAAGAATCATAGCGCCTATACCAGGCCGTGGTACTGTAGGTATCGAGGTGCCTAATAAGAATAAGCAGATTGTATCATTCAAGGAAGTGGCGTCATCTGATAAGTTTAAGAATTGTAAGATGGACTTACCTATCGTATTAGGTAAGACGATCTCTAATGAAATATTCGTAGCAGATCTTGCTAAGATGCCTCACTTACTGATCGCCGGTGCTACCGGTCAAGGTAAGTCAGTAGGTATCAATACTGTCTTGATGTCGCTACTCTATAAGAAGCATCCAACTCAAGTGAAACTTGTAATGATAGATCCTAAGAAGGTGGAATTATTCCCGTATTCTTATCTGGATAAGCATTTCTTAGGTTACCTTCCAGATAGTGACGAGCCTATCGTAACAGATACTAAGAAAGTTATCCAGACACTTAATTCTCTTACTGTAGAGATGGATCAGAGATATGATCTTCTGAAGCTTGCAAGAGCAAGAAATATCAAGGAATACAACGAGAAATTCGTTGCAAGAAAAATTAGTCCAAAA
>CALLAG010000190.1 GCA_938002705.1 uncultured Saprospiraceae bacterium
AGATATAATGGGAATTTGTCTTGTAAGTACAGACAAAATGCTGTATCTTGTGATCAAATTAAAGATTATGAATGCAGTCAATGAAGTATTCGTTAGATACAATAAGTCTATCAGAGGTGACTATAATATCATGATTAACTCTAAGTTGGGCCTATCTCCACAAGTATTCGATGATATAGTAAGTATATCAGGTATTAGTAGGACTTATCTTGCAGAAGAGATCTTTGACATGTCACTTAAGACTATCATAAGATATCAAAAAGACAACAAAAAATTTAATCCAAGAACCAGTGAGGTGGCACTTAAGTTACTTAACCTTTTTAAGAAAGGTATAGAAGTTTTTGGGACAAGCACATCGTTCAAGTCATGGCTTAATAAGCCTGCTTATGGCCTTGGAGATACACATCCTCTCGATATGCTTAATACTATAACTGGTATAGATCTTATAGAAGAAGAACTTATCAGAATAGAATATGGTGCTTTGGCTTAATCATGAAAGTATATAGAATTACATTAGAAAAATGGTCTAATACGCTACAGCCATCAGGCTATGCTGCAAGATGGAATTCTAATGGTGTATTTGTTTTATACACATCTTCATCAAAGCCTATGGCCTGTCTTGAGAATTTAGTACACAGATCTGGTGAAGGACTTAATGGTAACTTCAAATGTATGATTATTGATGTTCCAGATACGATAGGAATCAATGTGATAAATATTGAGGATTTAGATGCAGATTGGTTTGAGTATAAAAATTATAGTTATTGTCAAGACTTAGGTGACAAGTGGGTCCAAAAAGGAGATTCGGCTGTATTAAAAGTCCCATCAGCTATCATGAAAGATGAATGTAATTATCTATTTAACCCCAAACATAGAGCATTTGAAAAAATCAAAATTAGTACGATAGAGGACTTTATTTTTGATCCCAGATTGAAGAGATAATGCGACAACTCATTAATAGTGCATTACTTTTTGTCTTCTTCCATTTTTTTGATCTTAATGATCTCATCCATTACCGCATCAAGTTGATCTGCTCCGATATTCTTCATAACGATTTCTCTGTTTTTATCTAAGATGAACAGCTTTGGTGTAGATGTTACGTTGTACTTGATTTTGAACCTTGACTTATGGAATTCATCTGCTGCATTGATGAAGCCTTCCATCTTTTTTTCCTTAACAGATTCCCAGCATGTCTTAGTTTTGTCTTGATGCTTAGTACATATGGCTAAAGTCTTTACGCCTTTAGACTCCCATTTTTCATTAAACTTGACATAATCTGGCATAGATTTCTTACAGTGACCACAATCTGGTGCCCAGAACAGTAAGACTAAATATTCGTAATCTAAGTCGCTGATTGTGATCGGTGTCCCATCTTCTCCATATACTGTAAGATCCGACCCTATCTTACCTATCAGCGTGGGCCTTATATCATTTGCTCGTTTGACTATTTTATTGAGGTTATCTTCTTCTACCCATGATGCCTTACCGTTAGCGTAGTAATTGTCTACGAGGTGTACATATATTGCATCAAACCCTACGATCTTACTTCCTGCATATTCATTAAGATAGTGACTTAGATAATACTTAAATGTCTCTGGGGCTGGCTTCATCTTGGCTAAGATATAATCTAAAGCATTACTGATACTATCTGGATGATTGGGCGTAAGTTTATTAAGATAATAATCTACACGCTGATGTAAGAATGGTGTTCTTAATGTAGCAGGATTACCCATCTCAATGTTATCAAAATAATGTCCTCTATAGTATTCATATCTTTTGATATTAGCATCTTCTGCATCTTTAAAGTCTGGGACAATTATTTCCTTATTAGCCTTAAGCATCTGAGAGCTTATATACTCGGGATGTTCTGTATATAGCTTTTCTTGATACTGTGCTACTCTTATATCGATTTCATTCAGTTCATTCTGGAATGTACTTACATCCTGGCCAGCATCAGTTAATTTAGCTATTGTATCTCTGAGAACTTGTGCTTTTGGCCTTACCTCTTTTAAGAACTCAACATAATCATTGAGTTGCTGATTATCAGGGGCATTATCGAACTTTAGTTCTCCTAACTGGTCTGCACTGAAAGACACTTTGTAATTCTGCTCTTTTTCAGATACTATAAATTGTATGAACTCTTTCTCTGGTAATGTCAATAACATATAAACACCGGGCGTTAAATCATCTTCGCCCTCCAGCACATACTTACCTTTCTTATCAGGATATAGTGTGTCATGCACAAGCTGCTTATCAATCATGTAGTAACCTATTACAACTGTATCCTGATCGTAGTTTTTTATATCAAACTCGATTCTGTGTTGTGCAAAGTTGACACTGGTACTGACTATAACTAAAAGGAATCCTAATAAATACTTCATTGTCTCTTTATGATTTTTATCCAAAGTATAATAACATCAAAAACCGTGAAAAAGTCATCGGTTATAGAGTTTTAAAGTTTTTTTAATCAATTTATATTTAAGCTGCTCTGTCACCGCGTAGATTAGCAAGTAGGAAAAGTACTGCCATTCTTACTGCTACTCCATTTTCTACTTGCTGTAGTATCAATGAGTGCTCAGAATCAGCAACATCACTGGACAATTCTATACCTCTATTAATAGGTCCAGGATGTAATATTGTTATCTGCTTATCTAAGTTGTCTAACTTCTGCTTATTTATACCATAATACATGCTATATTCTCTTAACGATGGTATATACTTGATATCTTGTCTCTCCAGTTGTATTCTTAAGACATTAGCTGCATCACACCATCTGAGGCTGTCATCGACATCATATGAGACCTCTACTCCGAGTGATCCTATATGCTTAGGTATCAATGTAGGAGGGCCGCAAACTCTGATCTTAGCTCCCATCTTCTTAAGGCAATAGATGTTAGATAATGCTACTCGGGAGTGTAGAATATCGCCAAAGATGCATATCTTCTTACCTCTTAGTGTGCCCAATTTTTCTTTCATCGAGTAGGCATCCAATAATGCCTGTGTGGGATGCTCATGTGTACCGTCTCCAGCATTAACGATCTGAGCATCTATATGTTGAGATAGAAAGTAATGTGCTCCAGGTGCCGGATGACGCATGACAACCATATCGACTTTCATTGAAAGGATATTATTGACAGTATCCAGTAGGGTCTCCCCTTTCTTAACGCTACTTCCTGATGAAGAGAAATTGATAACATCGGCAGACAATCTCTTCTCAGCTAATTCAAAAGACAACTTTGTTCTTGTAGAATTCTCAAAGAATAGATTGGCTATTGTTATATCTCTTAATGAAGGTACTTTTTTGATAGGTCTATTGATGACATCTTTAAACTTAGCGGCAGTATCAAATATCAATTCTATATCTGCGGTAGTGATGTACTTGATTCCAAGTAAATGATTAGTGCTTAATTTACCTTCGCTCATTATCGCTATTTCTTATTAGCTGATTTTATAAGAATTTTGTCTTGTCCTTCTATGTGCTCCCATTGGACTTGCACATAGGCATCATCTACGCTATCAACTTGTATTCCTTTATAATCTGCTTTGATAGGTAGATGCCTGTTAAATCTTCTATCTACCATTGTAAGCATTTCGACCTGCTTGACTCTTCCGAAATCTTGTAAAGCAGATATCGCTGCATGTATAGTTCTACCAGTATACAAGACATCATCCATAAGGATTATTTTCTTATCCTCTATATCAAAGTCTATCTGAGTAGCATTAGCTGTAAGCGGAGTGGATCTTATTCTGAAGTCATCTCTGTAGAATGTAATATCTAACTTGCCAAAGTTGATCGTCATCTTAGGCAGCTTCTTCTGGATCAATTCTATCAAGCGTTCTCCTAATATGACGCCATGCTCTTGGATACCGATAATATTAATACTGCCTTCCTGAGAGTAGTTTTCGATTACCTCATGAGCCAGTCTAAGAAGTGTAATCTTAAACCTATCTGGACTTAGAATCTGTCGGCCTTGCTGCATGGACTTCAAAGATATAACAAATTACGATTAAAGAATATCAGCACTATCCCAGCCCTTAGAATAAACTCTCCATATGAAGAGGCCCAGGATAACGAGTAATAATCCCGAGCATATCAGAGATATTATACTTCCAGTAGCATAGGATGATGGCTCGAATACAAACTTAATCTCATGATTGCCTGATGGAATCTTGAGAGCTCTGAGTATATAATTAGCTCTTATGTGATCTACTTTAGCGCCGTCTATATAGGCATTCCATCCCTTGTAAGGCCCATACCATACTTCTGAGAATACGGCTAACTGCTCAGTATTACTTGTGGATTCATATACTAATTCGTTAGGCTTATAAGATGTCAGCTTTATAGTACCATTCTTTTGTCCGTCTACTAATCCTGATACATAACTTGTGTATTCTTTATGGATAGCCGCTGTACCTAAGGGGTCTATAATATTCAATGCATCAATCTCTTCATCCGCGGTATTAACCATTTTGATATTATTGATGAACCATGCATTTCCTAATGCTGCAGTATTACGCTGTACTTGCTCAGGTGCATCTTGTGAGGATTTGAATATTATGTATTTCGTATTCAGCATATTTAATACATCCTGATTCATAGGCGCAATATGTCTTTCTATCATATCCATATACCTCTGAAGCTTAGCTGCATGATAGCCACCGATACTCTTATGAAAATAGGATGGAAATGTAGAATTCCAAGTATCTACGCTTCTATCTAATACTCTAAAGTGTGGATCATTATCCGTGAGAATCTTTTCGTCTACGGCTCTTGGCGTATAGCTTGATTCGAAGTTTCTTTTTGTCATATAATCATCAGGCGACATATAATTAAAGTTCACCATGAATTGATCAGCCATGCCTAATAGTCCAATGATTACAATGGCGATAACTTTACTAATTTTTGACTTAGAGAATAAATAGATTATACCACAAACCATAAGCATAAAGAATCCTGACTTTAAGGCACTTGACCTGAGCATACTTGCTCTATCATCCTCAAATATCTTAGTGTCAAAACCATACTGAGCATATTGTGGATCTGAATTAGCTGCAAAATCAAACATCATAGGGCCTACTAATCCCAATAGGATACAAAAGCCAGCAAAACCTAATCCCGAAAGAAGGACCTTCTTAAAGTCTATAGTCGTTTCTGAAAATATTTTATGGAGTGTGTACATGGCTAATATCGGAATGATAACTGCCGTCACTGACAACACAGAATTCGGTGTCCGGAATTTATTGAAAGCTGGAAAATAATCAAATAGCAATCTATTAAACCATTCTAAATTATGGCCTAAAGAAATCAGGAAGGTTAAGATGGTCCCTCCCAGTATCCACCACTTCAAGTTACCCTTAACAACAAATAATCCAATGAAAAATAATAGAAAAACTACTGCTCCAAAGTATACAGGTCCAGCTGTACTTGGCAGCCCTCCCCAATACATTGGACCTTTAAGTCCACTTCTTACATTCTGACCTCTCTTTCTCATTTCTTTCGCAAAACCCGAATCTGAAGATACTGGTTCTCCAGAACTTCCTCCAACCGCCTGAGGTATGAAACTGGATAATAAATCTATCCAACCATTACTCCATACTGTTGCGTAATCCCATGCAAGCCCCTCTACCTGACTGCTACTCGATTCGTCATTAGAAGCTGTAAGAATGGGTTTCCCTCTCATCGTATCTTCACTATATTCTAAAGTAGGTAGCAGCTTAGATGAGAATGACCCTAAAGCTAATAAGAGTCCCACTAATAGATAAAGTGATGACTTTATAAAAGGAGCTATGGCACCTTCCCTGATGGCATTAACTAAAACAATGATGACGTATATCACCATAATTAGTCCTAAGTAGTAGGTCATCTGTGGGTGATCACTTTTAAGATTGATCGCCATTCCTAAACCAAATAAGACCATGCCCATCAGATTCTTATTTCTGTATGCTGCAACGACGCCAGCTATTATAAGTGGTGCAGTAAGAACGGTCGAGATCTTGGTATAATGCCCTGCACTTAACAGCACCAGATTATTAGTGGTGTAAGCAAATAGGATGGACCCAAATATCCCGATTATGGGGTCTATCTTAAGTACGAGCATAAGAATGTAGAAGCAGATCATACCCAGTAAAAATCGACCTACCTCACCTCCAAATCCCAACTTCATAACTTTGATGACATACTGTACAAGATTAGACTTATCTGTCGTCTGTATGTAATATGTCGGCATACCACTGAACATACTTCCTGTCCATAATGAGGTCTCACCAGTCGCATCTTTGAAGTCTTTGACTTCTTTACGCATTCCTTCCCATTGCATGATATCCCCCTTACGCAATGTCTTACCCTGATACTGCGGGTAGAAGAAAATCAATGTAGTCAATAGAAAGGCTATAATCGCTACTCCGTGTATCCAGTGTTGTTTGAGCTTATTCAAGTTCATATTGTTAGTTATCAAGACATTACAAATGTAATTTTTTATAATGGAAACTCTTTTGGATAAGGCAGATATATTGGACTAAATAATAAAATAAATTAAGCGAATCAATACGAATATGAATATCAACATGAAAATATAACTCTTATCTATTTAAATTGCCCCATTTAGGACAGTCTAAGTACTGCATCACAAGTGCTGAATACTTACCAGTTTTTAGCCGGTCTATTAAAACCATATTTTCTCTACATATTCCATTATCTTGATTAAAATTCTTGCAGAAAAAGGAAGAAAATAAGTTAGAATCCACATCATCACTATGTTCTAACCACCTTTCTATCCATCTCTCATTCCACTCACAATCAGTACTATGATGCATCACCATAAAGGCATTATGAATTCTACGATAGCTTACCTTCTCCGATGAAGGAAATCCAAATAATGCGTAGAGAGAATCTAACTTCACTCGATTCAGAGAATCGAGTTTATTTTTAAGCTTTTTATTAGCTGACGGAATTGTCCTTGCTTGTTGATCCCTTATTAAGATATCCTCTAATGCGTCTATATACTCTTGATTGAATTGAGAGTTATAATTTGCTTGACAATAAGAACTGATCTCTCTTAGTTCTTGATCGGTATCCATATGCATATAATAACTATCGTACGAATAATCCTTGATTAGTGATGCTTCATAGACAGACATATAATCCTTACAAAAACTTACAGTATCAGCATTAAAAGCATTCACTGCATATTCAACCACGTTCTCTAAATCGTCTGTAAAAAAAGT
>CALLAG010000191.1 GCA_938002705.1 uncultured Saprospiraceae bacterium
TTATAAATAAATGTCAAGCACGATGCTCCTACAGTCGATCAGGCTCATATTAGATTAACCTACGACGAAATCATTGGCTAAGAATAATTTAGTCTATCCATAAGGTGGATTATGCATTTCTATTGCATCATCCAGGTTTAATGGAGGGTTTCAAGATCTTTTCTGAGCTTGAAAACCACTGGTTTTCGTTGATTCGTGCATTCGTGGCAACTAAAAATATCGCTTATGCTTATGTGGGGATTCGACAATAGGCCTCATACACTGCCATCGGTATTACTTCATAAGGTTTTTGGAATGCAGTGGGGTGTCGATCATTCAAATTTTCATTTATACCACAAAAAAAAGCCCTTGCAAAAATGCAAAGGCTTCATTTATATTTCTTAGTGGGTAATCTTACTTACCTCCACCGCTATTAAGCATACTTGGCTCAGTAGTCGGTACTGACTCTTCTTCTTCAGCAGGTAATACTTCTCCTAATACTCTCAGTACGATAGGATCTGTTCCTTCATTCGTAGTGATTTTTACAGTTTTATTGATTTTACCTAATCTGTTAGTCGCATATCTGATTTCTATTTCTCCAGACTCACCTGGTAGGATAGGCTCTTTTGGCCAGATAGGAACAGTACATCCACAAGAACCTTTACAGTTCTTAATTACTAATGGCTCATCACCTGTATTAGTAAATGCAATAGTTCTTAATGGCTCACCATGTTGCTTGATTGTACCATACTGTACGTCAGTTGATTCAAAATGCATAACTGGTCCACCTTCAGCTTTAGCTGGCGTTGTAGCATTATCAAGCTTAGACATATCGATAGGATTAATCTGTCCTATAAGTACGCTGAAACTGAATGCACAGACGATAAGAAGTAGTATATTTTTAAACATAATTTGTATTTTAATTTTTTGTGTATTGTTTACGAAGACAAATTTAAGATTATTAGCGCTAATATGAAACTAATAAATGCTTAATGAGACGTTAATTGTGGTATCAAAATATTTCCACAATCACCATTAATATGCAAACATTAATCCATAGTCAAAGAAAATAGTCCTAATTTTGCACTTTTTTAAGACCTAACCTAATACTACTATCTATGCTGCAGTATCCTAAGCTCAAAGAGAACGCTTCTTCTGATGATAAAGCAACACAGCATAAGAATAAGGTACTTAATGACTTCTGGATAGCATCAGTGAGTAGAGAAGCCAGTGTTATAGGAAGAAAAGAAGTCCTTAACGGCAAAGCAAAATTCGGCATATTAGGTGATGGCAAGGAGATTCCTCAGGTTGCTTTGGCACATTTCTTTGAGAAGGGTGACTTCAGATCTGGATACTATAGAGACCAGACTTGGATGATGGCCTTGGGCATATGTAATATCCAAGAATATTTTGCACAACTATACGCAGATCCTCAGAATGATCCATTTAGTGCAGGACGACAGATGAATAATCACTTCGCGACGCCTATGATAGATGGAGATGACAACTGGCTACGTCATACAGATCGTTATAACATAAGTGCTGACATCTCATCTACAGGTGGTCAGATGGCCCGTGCACTGGGATTGGCATTTGCATCGACTAAATACAAAAATATAGAAGGACTTGATCCGGAAAGTAACTTTTCCCGTAAAGGGAAAGAAGTCGTCTGGTGCTCTATCGGTGATGCGAGTACTTCAGAAGGCATATTCTGGGAGGCACTTAATGCAGCATCAGTGGTTAAGTTACCATTAGTGGTATTAGTATGGGATGATGGTTACGGTATATCTGTACCAGTATCTATGCAGACGACTAAGGGCAGCATATCAGATGCAGCAGAAGGGTTCCGTGTAGATAAGAATGGTGATGGTATATTGATATATAAAGTTAAAGCATGGGATTATGCAGGCTTGATTAATGTATTCGATAAAGTATCCAAAGAAACCCGAGAAGATCACACCACCGTACTCATACACATAGAAGAATGCACACAGCCACAAGGCCACTCTACATCAGGCTCTCATGAGAGATATAAGTCAGAAGACAGATTGGCATGGGAGAGAGAGTATGATGGGATCAAGAAAATGGGCGAATGGATAGTAGATTCAGGTATCGCTACCCAAGAACAAGTAGACAAAATAATAGCAGACTCTAAAGTATATACCAAAGAAGAATCTAAAAAAGCATGGAGTAACTACCAAGGGCCGGTTAAGCAAAAGAAAGCGCTATTAGGTACTCTGTATAAAGAATTAGGGGACGAGACTTACCTCCACCTCAAAGAAGAACTCAATAGCACAGTATATCCTACCTATGGTGAGATAGTCGCTAATGCGAGAACACTGCAGCATCACCTGATTAACGATGGCAAAGAAATACCACAATCACTAGAAGTATTAATAGAAGAAGCACACCATCATGGTGATGAGACTTACAGGACTAATCTATATAGCTCTTCTTCTAAGTCAGCATTAAATGTACCAGTAGTCGCTCCAGTTTTTTCTGAGAATTCAGAGAGTATTAATGGTTACACATTGATTAATAAATTCTTCGATATCGTATTTGATAAGTATCCTAATACTGTCGCATTCGGAGAAGATGTAGGTAATATCGGAGGTGTCAATCAGGGCTTTGCAGGTCTGCAAGATAAGTATGGTAAGGATAGAGTCTTTGACTCTGGGATCAGAGAGTGGAGTATTATCGGTGGAGCAATCGGATTAGCGATGAGAGGACTGAGACCGATAGCGGAGATACAATATCTCGATTATCTTATATATGCCATGTCACCACTCAGTGATGACCTTGCCACATTAAGATATAGATCTAATGGTCAGCAGATGGCGCCAGCTATTATAAGAACAAGAGGACATAGGTTAGAAGGAATATGGCATGCCGGATCTCCTCTCGGTATGATGATTAATGCATTACGCGGTATATATATATGTGTGCCTCGTAACTTCACACAAGCGGCAGGTATGTATAATACCTTGTTACAATCAAGTGATCCAGGCATCGTCATAGAAGTATTAAATGGATATAGAATAAAAGAAACACTTCCTGATAACCTCGGAGAATACACGGTGCCGCTCGGCGTACCTGAAATATTGAATAGAGGAGAAGATCTTACTATCGTAACTTATGGTCCTAATGTGAGGTATGTACAGGAAGCAATCGCAAGACTGGATAAGATGCCGTTTACTATAGAGCTTATAGATGTGCAGACATTACTGCCATTTGATCTGGAGCATGTCATAGGAGAGTCTATCAAGAAAACAAACAGACTCCTCGTAATAGACGAAGATGTACCAGGAGCAAGTGCAGCATACATATTACAGAAAATATTAGAAGAGCAAGATGGTTACTATCACCTCGATGCCAAGCCAAGAACGCTATCTTCTAAAGAGCATAGAACACCTTTCGGATCTGATGGTGATTACTTTACTAAGCCGCAGGTAGGAGATATTATAGATGTGATATTAGAGGTAATCGCAGAATAATGAGAATATCAAAAGGCAATAATTATAAATTTCCCCCTCTGGAGGGGAGCAGGGGGAGGAACTTCCCTAAAGTAGATTTGCGCAATACAATTGCAGTCAATAGTCAAGGGTAAAATATCATAGTGCATAAGATCCTCATCATCATACCTACTTACAATGAGATAGAAAATATAGCTTCTATCATTAATGCTGTATTGGAGATATCTCAGCAGTATCATATCCTTGTTGTGGATGATAATTCTCCTGATGGGACTGCGGATATCGTTAAGTCGATGAAGAAGGATTTTGGTCCCAGATTAGATATCATAGAGCGTGAAGGTAAGTTGGGCTTAGGCACTGCCTACATAAAAGG
>CALLAG010000192.1 GCA_938002705.1 uncultured Saprospiraceae bacterium
TCTGAAGAAATTAGTAGACCATTTTTTCTATGCGTAATTGCACTTGTGATACCCTCAAGATCTGCAGCTACCACTGGAACGTTATATATATTCGCCTCTAAGGCTACTAATCCAAATCCTTCCATATCCCCGTGTACCCTAACATTAGGCATGACCATCACATCTGATTGTGAGAGGATATAATTCTTAGTATTGTGGTCAGCGTTTTTACACCACAGGAATCTGTTTTTTATATCCTTCTGGTCTTCTAAAGCGTATAATTTTTTGTGCTCTGTAGATAAGCCTAAGCATAATTCTATCTGTGTTCTCAGTGTTTTCGGCATTACTTTCAGTACAAAATCTAAGAGGCGATTCTTTGGAGGTTCTGGACCTATAAGAATAAAGGTATAATCCTTAGGCAAATCTCGGAGTACCTTATCTACGAACCATACGAAACCCTTACGTCTTACGGGACGACCTATGGCGACTATTATTTTCTTGCCTTTCTCTCTGTAGTTATCTAATGTCTTTATGACTGAGCTTGGTATTTTTTCTTCTGTGATATGGTCTGTAGTATGGTCTACGCCGTTCTTAATCATATAGACTTTCTCTGATGCAAATCCTCTATCTATGCATTGCTGTCTTGTATAAGCACTTACTGTAATGATAGCATCAAATGACTTGACGATAGGTAACAATAGTTTCTGGTAGATAACATTAGGAAATACTAAGTCAAGACCGTGATAAGTTGCGATGATTATCTTACCTCTGAGTAAGCTCATCCATGCACAGCAGATTGCACACACACCATCGTTCAGGTGGATGACATCAATGCTCGGGTACTCACGTAATAAGGCAGGGACCCTCCAGAATAGAGAGATAAAAAAGAAAACCAATGATCCATTCTGATCATAGATGACCTTATGTATGTTATCACTATCTGAGAATCCATTGATCAGATGATAGCTTTGTTTTTGCATTCCTCCGATAGACGGAGGATACTTATAACTAATGAACAGTATATCCATCGCTGATTGTTTTTATGTTATTTAGACTTTCTGAACTTCTTCTCGTATAGATGATATATGAGATTAGACCAAAAACTATCCACCACAATTGGCGTATTCTTCTTAGGATACTTACGACTACCCACACACCTTCATCTTTGACATTTAGCATAGAGAGAAAATACTTATTGCCATATTCTTCTATACCGATCTGACCTGGAATAAATGACATCACACTACGCAATAAAGATGTACCTATCTCCAATCCCAAAGCCGAAAGAAAACTGATATTGATATCTAAGATTGTAAGTATGTACAGATACTCTAATGCGCCTGCGAGATAGTGCATGATCAATAAACCAATGACAATAAGAATGTAGGTAGGTCTATCTTTTCTCAGTGTATATATATCTTGGTTGTAGCCTTTAATTTTAGGCAGGTGTATCTTCATTAACCTTCCTCCTGATACCTTACTAATTATAGAAGCCGCCTTATGGAGCCATAAGTTCTTATGAAAAAGTAACATCAATAATAATACAGCAATGCATATTACAATTGTAAATATGGAAACTGAAACCACATGAGAAGTGAATACATCACCTATAAGAAATACAAGTACAAATAGGACTACCATCAAATAACTGAACCAAGTCAACAACCTTGATATAATGACTGATTGAGAAATATCGGATGACTTGTAGCCGACCTTAGACATGAGATATACCTTGATCGCATCTCCTGCTATGACCCCTGTAGGATTTGTAAGACTTAATGCCTCTCCTATCTGCCTAACAATAAAAAATCTACCTAAATGGCGGATATTAAAAATAGAATTGACAGAAAACATCCATGCCAATGTGCCTAATATATATGCTACAAATGAAAATGCAATCACGCCGATTATCTTATAGCCTAAGATATCAACCTGTAATAGCAGTAACCTAAAATCTATATCCCGAAGAAATAAGATAAGCAAGCCTGCTGTAATTATGTATATGATATACTTCACTCTTTTGCTTTAGTCTTACCAAATGTATTGTAGGCCTAAGCAATTAGCGTCTCATTGTACCTTTTGATGGTCCCACTTATAGGAAGTGAGACGTGATTACAGGTAATGAGACATGAGTGTAAATCTTAGTAGGAAGAAAATTGTATTGTGTAAATATTTAGTTTTTTAAGAAACATTGCGTTCAAAAATAATTTAAATAGAGCTTAACGTTTGTAATGAAATACTAAAAATCAATACCACTAATAATGAATCGTACAAATACAAAAAGACCGAATGGTAATACCATTCGGTCTTTCTTATAATGAAAACCTGGATTATCTTATTATACTATTCATTAACCGTAAGGTTAGTAAACTGTATCGTTGTATTATTCTTAGTTATAAAGCCTATCTTATATGCTCCTGTCTCAAACATATTCTTAGAGATCTTTAATTTTTTAGACATGACTGGTAGCTGGTACATTAACTTTCCCGCCTCATCAAATATCTGTAGATAGTTAACATAATCTGCCGTCACGAAGTGTAGCACATCCATCGTGGCATTATATTCTGCTACCTGGAAGAAATCTTTCTGAGCTACATTAACGACACTTAACTCTACCGTAGGAGATGCAATCAGTGACAATTCTGACTCAGGTGTTACTGAAGCTAATGACGAACTGACCATTGTTACTGCGAAGATGATTGTGACTATTAATGTTTTCATGACTTTACCTTTTAATTATGATTCAAATATAGACCCCATATCTACCCATTCAAACAGTTAAGCCCCTACGACTCAACCTGCTTTGCTCACAAACCCTATACAGCATACGATATAGCTCCTTATTTATGACAAGTTCTTGTCATTGGGTATTTGGACATGATTGATATAAATGAAAAAATCGATTGTACTTACTCATTTGGGATTCGCTAATTGCCTTATTCCAATAATCTTTTTATTAATCCTCTGCAAGTAACTAACGGAAGCATTTAAGAGCGTCAAGATAAAATCTTGATATCACTACGACGTAGGCACAGCCAACGCCGAGCATTGGTTTCTTGATCTGATTCGTCATATATATCGAGAAGGAAAACATTTTGATTTGTAACACGGACATAAGTGATTAGTAGTCTCACTTATCCGTCTTCTGGCGGAAGCATTTAAGAGCGTCAAGAATAAATCTTGATATCACTACGACGTAGGCACAGCCAACGCCGAGCATTGGGACCAAAGGGAATGTTCATACCGAACATTGGAAATCAAAGCTTCACGGGATTGCCTGAAGAGATTTTAATTAATAAAACCGATTACCCCCTTCCAGAAACACATCAACATCAGCTCGTGTTGGCGTAGAGAAATAACTTTGTTCCTCATCAGGATTGTCTTGTAAGGTATAATTACCAGATTTGATTTTTTCTATGGATTCTATAATGGCATCCATGCCTATCTTTTTGGTATGTTGGATGAGTTGCTCTTGGGTTCTATCGCCTATTGTAACTTTTTTCTGTACGAGTATAGGGCCGCTGTCTATGCCTTCATCTACGAAGAATATGGAGACGCCTGTTTCCTTCTCTTTGTTTTTCATAACCCAGAAAGTAGGTAGTAGACCTCTGTACTTTGGCAGTAATGCCGTATGTAGATTGATGCAACCTTTAGGCGCTAAGTCTATGATAGGTCGCTTGAATATTTGATTACCAGCTATAGATATGAGTAGATCGGGAGAGAATGATCTGATCTTTTCTATAGAGCTGGTATGGTTGATTTTCTTTTCTAATCGTACGAGCGGGATATTGTGTTTACTTAGTACGTGGGCTATTTTTTTGTTCTTATTGAATTTGTTGAGGACATACTTTATACCATAACGTAAGAAGAACTTGGTACCGAAAATACCTTGTGTTTCTTTAGCTTGTTCTATGAGGCTTTTTCGCTTACCGAAAGCGCCTACTTCGAAGAGCACACAGGCGACGACTTCAGAATCAGGCGGCAGTTGACTGATAAGATAGTTGATATTCTCAGCCAGAAAAAAAGGATCATCTTGTGTCAGGAGTACTAAACGCATATCATATTATTGGACGCAAATTTATGAAAAGACTTGACTTACTAAGTCTTCGATTTTGCTTAATGGAATGACTTCTATAGGATAGTTTTTCTTACTTAAGCCTTTCATATTGTATTTAGAAATTAAGATCTGCTCGAAGCCGAGACGAGCTGCTTCTTCTATTCTTTGCTCTATTCTATTGACGGCTCTGATCTCACCAGTCAGACCTACTTCGCCAGCAAAGCATATCTTACTATTGACACTAATATCCTGAAGCGAAGAGATGAGGGAGGCTAATATCGAAAGATCAATGGCTGTGTCTTGTACTTTAATCCCTCCTGCGATATTGAGAAATACGTCGCTTTGACCAAAAAATAATCCAGCTCGCTTTTCTAATACTGCCAGTAACATACTTAACCTCCTTAAGTCATATCCTGTAGCGGACCTCTGTGGTGTACCATATATGGCTTGGCTCACAAGTGCTTGTGTCTCTATAAGCATAGGACGTAATCCTTCTATAGTAGATGCTACGGAGGTACCGCTCAGTTGCTCATCACTTTGTGATAGGAGTAATTCTGATGGATTCTCTACAGTCTTAAGACCTGATGCTTCCATAGCGTATATACCGATCTCATCAGTAGACCCAAATCTGTTCTTCTTAGTCCTCAAGATTCTATATATGTGATTCCTATCTCCTTCAAATTGTAATACGGTGTCTACGATATGCTCGAGGATCTTAGGGCCTGCGATATGACCTTCTTTATTAATGTGACCTATGATGAATACAGGGATGTTGCTCTCCTTGGCGAATACTTGTAAGTCGGAAGTACAATCTCTCACCTGAGTGAGACTTCCGGGAGTACTATCTATATGTGGAGAGCTGACCGTCTGTATAGAATCTATGATGATAATATCAGGCTGTAGGTCTTGGGCCTGCTTGAGGATCTTGGTAAGGTTCGTTTCTGTTAGGATATGACATGAGGAGTTAGTCAGCCCTATTCTCATAGCTCTCATCTTAATCTGCTCAGCACTTTCTTCTCCTGATACATAGAGTACTTTGAAGTTAGATCTTATAGCGAGCTGTAGTAGAAGTGTGGACTTACCTATACCTGGCTCGCCACCTATGAGTATGACTGAGCCCGGCACAATCCCTCCTCCCAGTGACCTGCTCAGCTCCTTATCTTCTAATGTAAGTCGGGGTGTCGTGCTGTGCTTGACATCTTGTACAAGAATAGGCTTATGGGTTTTCTTTTCTGGTCCTTGCCACGTTTTTTTCTTCTTTTCGGTAGCGGACTCTCTATTGATGATTTCTTCTACGTAGGTGTTCCATTCATTGCAACTAGAGCACTTTCCTTCCCATTTAGTGGAATTGTGACCGCAATTAGAACAAATAAATACTTTTTTTTCCTTCATTAAACTATTGATAATCAATATGATACATATCTATAAAAAAAAGTTCCTACAAAACCATAAAATATATGTGACTTATAAGTGTGACCTCGTCTAAAAGTAGATCTGAAACAGTTCAGGTCTATACGCAAATAAGCATATAAGATTCTTTTGAATCATAAAGATAGATTGTTTTCAATTGGTTTTTTGGGGTACAGGGTGCTATAATATAACTTATGGCACCCTGTTTTTAGAAAATCATAATTACTGAAAATAGAAGATAGATTGTTTTCAATTGGTTTTTTGGGGTACAGGGTGTTATAATATAACTTATGACACCCTGTTTTTAGAAAATCATAATTACTGGAAACAGAAGATAGATTGTTTTCAATTGGTTTTTTGGGGTACAGGGTGCTATAATGTAATTATGGCACCCTGTTTTTGGAATATACCAACCCATCTGATTAGAAATTGAATTTCAACAAAAAAACAAAGGGTGATAAGTTAATTTCTTATCTTTTACGAGCTCCCTTAAAAACGGAAAGAAAGATTGTTTTCAATTGGTTTTTTGGGGTTATGCAGGGTGCTACGTTTACGTAGTAGCCCTGTTCTTGTTTTTAGGCCATACTAGCTACTTCAGTCAAGCAGTTACACATTTTTTGATATGAGTACTATAGGAAATATCGGAATTAGAAGCTACATGGATATAATTAGTAGATTTTGGATTTAGCTATTCCTAATTTCTGGAAGAAGTGAATTACAGAAACGCCTAGTACACCTAATCCATATTTTATACTTCTTGAGAGATTAATAGAAGATGCTTCCTCGAAGTACTTAGTGGGACAAGTAACCTCACCTATATCATAATCTGCATAGATGATCTGCGACAGCATCTGATTATCAAAAACAAAATCATCAGAATTTTTATTGAACTTAATATTCTGCAATACCTCTTTGCTGAAAGCTCTATATCCAGTATGATACTCTGATAACTTATAGCCTACTAAGATATTTTGTACAAATGTGAGAAATCTGTTAGCGATATATTTATACAAAGGCATACCTCCCTTAAGAGCACCTTTTCCTAATATTCTTGATCCAAGTACTACAGGATAGAGGTCTTCTCCTATGATATTAACCATGGATGGGATTAGCTTTGGTGTGTACTGGTAATCAGGATGGAGCATTATGACGATATCAGCATCTATCTCAAGTGCTTTGTTGTAGAGCGACTTTTGGTTGCCGCCATAGCCTTTATTGGTCCTATGGCTGATTATATAGTTGATATTTAATCTCTCTGCTACCGCTACTGTATCGTCCTTACTGGCGTCATCGCAGAGGATAAGTTCGTCTACAAGATCAAATGGAATCTCAGCATAGGTTTTTTCTAAAGTTGCAGCAGCATTATATGCTGGCATCACAACTACAACTTTTTGGCCTTTGTACATATTATATATATAAGCTCCAAAGATAAGAGACTGACATCATATTGTTAAATTTTATAATATGATTCATTTATTTTAATTACTGATTGATCATAAATTCAAGCATCTTTGGTGATCAATTACTTAATATCTGTTTATGAAAATTATAAAGATTTTATTGGTCATTATTGTATTACTTGCTATCGGAGGATACGCTGCTACTAAGTACTTCAGCGAAGATAAGCCTGAGGGCAAAGTCGGTACTGAAGCAGATAGGGTGGCTGAGATGATGCTTGATAGATTAAATAAAACAGCTTTTGACCAAATCCCATATCTCAACTTCGAATTCTTCGGTGGAGGTCATAAGTACTTATGGGATAAGAAAAATAATAATGCTGTAATCAGGTGGGACGACAACAAAGTTGTCCTTAACTTAGATACTCAGGTAGGAGTTGTATACAAAAATGATAACTTAATCGAGGGCGAAGACGCTGATAAAATAAAGCAGACGGCATGGTCTTACTGGTGTAATGATTCTTTCTGGATGATAGCACCGTTTAAAGTTTTTGATCCAGGTACGGTAAGAAGTCTTGTGGAAGTAGAAGAAGGGACTTATGGATTAATGATAGAGTATAAAAGTGGAGGTGTGACTCCGGGAGATAGCTATCTATGGATATTAGATGATACCTATCTACCTACAGGTTATAAGATGTGGACTCAGATATTACCAGTGCAGGGTATGTATGTAGACTGGAATGACTGGAGTGATTTTATGGGAGCCCAGCTTTGTATATCCCACACTATGGTAGGAAAAAAAGTAAGTATGGAAAATGTGAAGGCGGGAAATACACTTGCTGAAATAGGTGTCAGTGATAATCCATTTACAGTATTACAATGAAGATAGTCAGCTATAATGTCAATGGAATAAGAGCAGCACTGAAGAAAGGCCTCTTAGATTGGGTCAAGGAAGAGAATCCAGATATGCTTTGTATACAGGAGACTAAAGCTCAGCCTGATCAGATTCCTGTAGAAACATTTGAAGAATTAGGATACCATGCTTACTGGAACTCAGCACTCAAGAAAGGATACTCAGGTGTGCTGACTCTGACCAAGCAAGAAGCCGATAATGTTGTAGTAGGTATGTCCGATGATAAGTATGACATAGAAGGCCGCATTATACAGACAGATTTTGGTGATTGGTCATTACTCAATTGTTACTTCCCTTCAGGATCCAGCGGTGATGCTCGACATGATTACAAGATGGATTTTCTTAATGACTTTGGTCCATATGTCAAAGCACTTATCAAGAAGAGAAAAAAACTAATCATACTCGGCGATTACAATGTCGTCAGATTAGATATAGATATCCATAACCCTCAGCGAAAAGACTTCCCTTCTGGATTTAAACCCGAAGAAAGAAAATGGCTGAATGACTGGTTTGAAAGTGATTTTGCTGATGCATATAGAGTGCTACATCCTGATGAAGAAGGAGCATACAGTTGGTGGAGCTACAGAGCTGGATCCCGAGCTAAGAATAAGGGATGGAGGATAGATTATATTTCTGTAAGCAATAATCTAAGTGATAAGATATCTTCAGCGAGACATGCTACCGAGGCGGTACATTCTGATCACTGTCCAGTAATAATAGACATAGACTTATAACTCATTAAGTCTGGTGATCATCTCATTGATCTCCTTGATATTTTGACTATTGGCTTTTGCTACTGAGAGTGCTCTATCTGCTATTTCTTTGGCTTCTTTAGTATTATTAAGTTTATACTCGAGTGCAGATTGTAAGAGCAAGCTGGAACTATTAGATGGGTCTAATTCAATAGCTTTCTCTATGTAAGGTCTGATTTTTTTTAGTTTCTTTTTGCTGCTGGTGCTTTCAAGATACAACTTGGATAGGTTAAAGTAAATCTCAGGATTGTCTACTTTATTATTTGTTATATACTCCTCTGCGATAGTGAGATAGTCGTCACTTTTGTTTTCATTGAGTAGGTTGTTGAGGTAATATTCTGTTCCGCTATTTTCTGGATTTTCTACATTGAGATAACTATATAGAAGTGTCGCTTTCTCACGATCAGGACGTGGGTAACCTCTTTCCAGTTCATTATTGACTATGATATTAATAGTGGCGTCGACTACCTCTTTGCCTATCATGTTATCGAAGGCAACTCTATTCTCTATCAGATAATCGAATTCTTCTGAGTTGACAGTATATAGGAAATCAAAAAGGAATCTCATATTCTCCAGCGTGGACCAGTCCTTTTGAGTTTTCAGATAGGCGTGAGCAGTGGTTCTGTGACTGCCATCCATGAGTTCCATACGGAAGTAAGCTTCTTGCTTAAGAATCTCTGGTGGCATCTCAGCTCCACCTTGACCGAATACATGTACGATAACTTCTTCTGGAGCATTAGTAGCGACTTCTACTTTTTCTTTTTGAGCAGGAACGACAACGGGTGCAGCAGGCTTGCTTACTGTTGTCTTCTTTTTTCTAACCTTAGCAGTTGTCGTAGTAGGTCGTGCTGGCGCTTGAGCAATGGGCTCGCTGACAATGGTGCTGGGGTATATCTTTTCTTGATAGTGCTTACTTAATGCAAGTAACTCATCTGCTGATGCAAGACGATCTATTTTGAACTTAAGATTGCCGTGCTTATCCAGAATCATAACGGTAGGAAGGAAGACGACTTGATATTTGTTTTTAAATTCTGCGCCAAAATCACTCTCCATATCTACTTTGACATTGATAAAGTTCGTGTTGAGGTACTTGGCTAATTTTGGTTTATTGAATTCTTTAGCAAGTAGCTTGCAAGGCTTACAGTAGCTGGCGTAACAATCAACGAATATTAGCTTGTCTTCGATTGCAGCTCTTTGTTTGGCAGCTCTTAATTCTATATTGACAAATCGGGTACCTTGTGCAGAGGTACCGAATGTGAAAAAACAGAAACAAATAAGGTATAAAAGGCGTATCAACATATGATGGATAGAAGCATTTATTTATTGGAAGATCTTATGAGTTGAGGTAGTCCAGCATTCTTTCAAGGTTAGAGATATCCTCGTCTCTTGATTTTGCTTTTTTGATAGCTTCCTTTACAACTTTTACAGCCTCTTCTTTTTCTTTTGCTTGCGCTAAGAATTGTATATACTCATTATATGTAGCGGTAGAATCATCTTTTTTGACGAGCTCTTTGTATATGTCCATAGCATATAGTGTGGCATCTTCATTGTGATATAGTGAGTTCTTTATAGTACCTAAGTGGCTACGGTAAGCGTCAGGATTTTTCTTACCATATTTTTTCAGATAGCTTTTAGATAATTTTTTCCATTCTGTATAGTTGCCAGATAGAGCATAGTATTCCATATAGGCTTCTGATTGAAATTTTTTCTTATCGCTTATGTCCGCTTTATCGTACTGTACTATAGCTTCCTCTACTAAGTCTTTATAATCATATTCTACAGCTTTGGTAACGGTCTGCATAGTAGCATTTTTTACGAGTTCGGCGTACGCCTCTTCCGAGCTTCCTTGGATAGCTTCAGATTTTAGTTCTATGAGTTGGTCATATAGCTTAGAATCTGATTCTGTGACGGCTTGCATAAGGAAAGCTGCTTTTTGACTTTTGCTGATATCAGGATTTGACTTTAGATAATCATTGGCTATTTTGGCGCTGGGCTTATCTACTTTATTTAACTCTCTGACATAATCTACCATGAGTTTGTAATCTCGCTTGCCTTCATTATAGAGTAACTCGAAAGCTTCAGATTTGTCATAACTTTTGATAGCTACTTTTCCATGATTGATAAGTGCTTCTGCTTTCTGACCACCAGTAATTTTTTTAAGAATATTGCCTTGACTATCGAGAAAGAATAGAGTGGGATACGCAGATACGGGATATTTTGCGCCGAATGTTCTGCCATCAGCTTGTTCCATATCTAACTTGAGGTTAATGAAGTTAGTATTAAAAAAATCACCGACTTCTGATTGTGTAAATACATTCTTAGCCATCTTCTTACATGGGCCACACCACTGTGCATAAGAATCTACGAATACAATTTTATCTTCTTTTTGAGCTTCGGCTATTGCTTCTTTCCACGTACCGTGGAAGAACTCTATCCCCTGAGCAGAAACTAATTGTGAGAATAATAGAAGGCAGAATAATCCAGTAATTTTTGACATCTCCATTAATGTTTGATAATGTAATATTTAGTAAGCTTGAAAGCATTCATTCTCAGTGACTTAGCTTATCGAGGCCTGTACAAAGATGCAGAATTTGATCTTTGCATTCCACTTTTACAATAAAAATAAAACTGTCTCGGGTTCATTTAACGGAATTATAACGCATAGCCATATGCAATTGATCTTATTGAGTAACATATTCCTGTATTTAATGGCTTGCTTATAGAATGTAGGGATAGTTATATTTGAGCATAATTAGAAAACGAGCATAACACAATTATTATTAATGGCATCAATCTCAAAAAGAGACTTATTCCTTAGTCATGTCGGGCAGACGAGTACATTTCCTATGTCACTCGAGATAGAGAGGGCAGAGGGTATATATATCTATGGAAGTGATGGTAAGCGCTATTATGATCTGAATTCGGGTATATCTGTAAGCTCCTTAGGACATAGGCACCCTGCAGTCATAGCAGCGATTAAGGATCAGCTTGGTAAGTATATGCATACGATGGTCTATGGAGAGCACATCCAGAGTCCTCAGGTGGCGTATGCAGAATTACTGAGCAAGCATCTGGATCCAGCACTGAATGCTGTATATTTTCTTAACTCTGGAAGTGAGGTGATAGAAGCGGCGATGAAGTTGTCCAGGAAAGCGACAGGTCGATATGAGATTATAGCATGTAGACATTCTTATCATGGCAGTACTATCGGTGCTGATAGCTTGAGATCTGATGTAGATTATATCTCTGCATATATGCCACTGGTGCCGGGTATAAGACATATCGATTATAATAGTATTACTGATCTGGAAAGTATCAACTGCAGAACGGCAGCGGTGATCATAGAACCCGTGCAAGCAGAGGCAGGAGTCCAGCCTCCTAAGAGGGAATACCTCAATCAGTTGAGACAAAGGTGTGATGATGTAGGTGCATTATTGGTATTAGATGAAATACAGACAGGCTTTGGTAGGACGGGGCACTTATTCGCCCATCAGAAGTATGATGTGATGCCTGATATGATGTGTATAGGCAAAGCCATGGGTGGCGGTATGCCTATAGGTGGACTTGTTGCTGATCAGAGATTACTTGGACAATTAGCTAAGTATCCTGATCTTGGGCATATAACGACATTCGGAGGTCACCCTGTAGTATGTGCTGCAGCACTGGCCAGTCTTAAGGTACTAACTGAAGGAGACATTGTTGATGAGGTATTAGAAAAAGAAAAATTCATTCATCAGAAATTAGAGCATTCTATCATTAAGGAAATAAGAAGCTCAGGGATGATGATGGCTGTAGAATTGACTAAGCGTAAGTATCTTAAGCATGTCGTCAACCATGCATTAGAGCATGGAGCACTGATAGACTATTTTATATTCAATGATAGATCGTTCCGACTGGCACCACCGCTTATATATACTATTGAGGAGTTAGATTCAGCACTTGATATCCTTATATCTGCTATGGATTATGCTGAGCAGAAATATAATTAGGGTCTACGCTGTCTTATGTGTTTAGCATATGGATTACCTACTATGGCTCTTGGGGGGACATCTTTGGTTACAATAGATCCTGCAGCTACAACAGCGCCTTCGCCGATAGTTACTCCTGCCATAATGATACTACCGTAGCCTATCCAAGCGCCATCCATAATAGTGATAGACTTATAACCTTCTATACCTGAGAATCTGATCGGCGTATCTCCTAGGCCATCTATGTTATGATCTCCACCTACAAATCCTACTCGTGGTCCGATGAGGACATTATCTCCTATATTAATATTAGCACCCATGTGGCAGTCTCTAGAAAGTATTAAGTTTTTTCCAGCTACAACTTTATGATTTCTTGTAAAAAAAACTTCTCTATGTATGAATGATCCTTTACCTACTTTGACATCCTTGAGAGTCAGCCAGCATTTTAATAGTCTATACTTAGTTAATAATGTACGGTGGAAATATAGAATTCTTGGAGAGTTTTTGATAATTTTTTTCATCCTAATCTAATTGATTTACATCGTCAGTAAGAGATTCTACTCTCGAAAAATAAAGCGCTGTACCTATAATAAGCCCTATCATAGAATGCATCAACTGCACTGTAAAAAGTAATAATAAGAACAATAAGAATCCAAACAAATAATGATCTAGCTGTAACTTATCCTTAAACGAAGCATAGATAGCCCAAGGGAATAATAATCCTAAAAAACCAAAGTGAAATAATACAACATTAAGACCACCACCAATCTTATCCTTATGCTGTAGTGTAAATACGGGTATTAATTTTCTATACTTTCCTTGGTAGTATAATCCACTAACAAATTGATTATATCTCCCGTATCCGAATGGTAAAAAATAATTTTCTTTTATAGCTATAAATGGGGCAAAATTAGCAGTCAGCCTGACTGCAGCACTCTGATCTACTTGTGTAATCATCAATGGGTCTTTGATAAATTCTCCCATCAAGTCACCAACTCGAGTATCCTCATAGGTCTCTATTAATTTATTAATAGATATACTGCCGACTATAAGAACAGATACGGATAGAAGTATATAGGCCAACCGAAACTTGAAGACTTGAATTAAGCAAAACATACCTACAGCAACACCCAGTAAGCCAATGGCAGTCGTCGTCTTAGCCAAAAATAAAAGCTGGAACAACAGTAAGGGTACTGTGATCAAGTTCTCTCGATAGTTATAGTGTATCATAGAGAATATCATGAGGAATAGGCATATACTGCCATAGAAAGCGGGCTCAGTAGTAAGTGATATAACGCCCCTTCCACTTAAGTTGACTCCACGAGTTTCATTAAGTAAGAAAGACATGAAATGTGGTGAGATGTTATCCTGTACTAATCCGACTATCAGATAACTGAGGATGACGAAAAGGAAGAACCTAAAGTGGACCCTATAGCCCAGCTTGATAAAAATATTGTATGCCGCAAATGCAATTATGGGCGGCGACATATAATTAAGAATAGTCTTAACTGTTACGAATAATTGTAGATTAGAATTGATAGCAAAGATGATAGATATACCAAATAATAACCAAAGTGCAATGATAGGAGCGTTAATTCGCTTATCTTTTAGTGAGGCTAAGACCAGCGTTCCTGCAACCATTGCATTAGGTTGAGTATCAGTCCCCAGATGGAATAAATCCAAATAAGGAAAGAAACAAAAAAACATAAAAATGTAAACAAGTATATTCAAATCAATTTCTCTTTGATTGTCAAATCTAAGTTAAATTTTTAATCATGTAAATCATTTAACTTGAGATCAGTAAGTTGAGATGTAGCAGTATAATTAGTTATCGTCTCTGATACAGTACCGAAGTTAAATTGAGAAAGTAAGCGTTCTGTATTCTTATAGGTCTTCTTAAGATTATGATAATGTGTGAATCGTGCTTTGCGTTCCATTTTCTCTTCATAAGGATGGTCCTCATCGTACTCCCATGGGTGGATGTAGAACATAGAGAAAGCATCCTTGGAGACTCTCTTTTTGTAAGCACCTTGACTTATCATATAAGGAAAAAGGCGAAAGTAGGCACCTCCTAATGCTAAGGCCTTACCCATCAAAGTAAAAGTAGAAACAGGAAATTCTATCATATCAACATCTGGTATTCTAAATATATGATCTGGTGCTGATGATATACCATACCTCCATGTCTTGACGGGAGATATAGAGCAGTCGATGGTATGCCCTTCTTCTCTGAGTATCGGCAATGCCCATAAGCTATCTACCGTGATACTAAAGAACGGAGCTCTATATGCGACGATGTTAGTCCCAGTAAGATTTTCTATAATTGACTTAGTTTTTCTGATTTCTTCTCTGAATGTCTCTGGCTTAAGATTATAGACTTTCTCATGAGAGTATCCATGTGATGCCAGTTCATGTCCTTGATCAGCCAGTAGTTTTATCATCTTAGGATACTTCTCGGCTATCCATCCTAATGTAAAGAATGTAGCCTTAGTGTTGCTATCTGATAATAACTGAATGAGCTTATTCATTCCGACTTCTACTCTCTTCTCATAAGACCCCCAGCTATCATAAGGCATCTCTATACCTTGATACCAATCTTCGAGATCTACGGTGAATGCATTCTTAATCATAATGCTGATATTAGAAGATGATGGCTATGAAGTCGCTTCATGGATGAGAATATCTTTTACTTCAGTAAGTTCTATCTCGTCTTTGATTCCTAAGTCAAAATTTGAAGTTAGATATCCGACACCGTTATGCTCACCATTTTTGATAGCTACGAAGGCCACGAATTTTTTGAAATCATTAATTAAAGGTTGGCCATTTTCTGAGATAATAGCATGTCCATCTTTTATTTCGTTAGGATAGACTAATTCTACGAATAAGCTTTTGCCCCTATTGTCTACTTCAAATATCTTTTCTTGATCTAACTCACTCTTATAATTGCTTAATATCTGATCTGCTTTGAGGCAAGATTGTACATCATTAAATTCTATTAAGAAATCTCTGGACATTCGAGGGAGTACTTTCTCGTAATTATCGATGCCTACTGCTCTCAGAAATTCTGAGTGATTCTTAAGTCTCCAGTAGTAGGTTATGTGCTCATGCGGTTCTTGATGGAGGCCAGTAGCGATCACTAGTTTTATATTATCAAATTTCTCGATCTTAGATATCAAGTAATCATATGTCTCTAATACTTTCAAGAAGGGATCCCAGCCTTCTGGGCAGTACCACTCAGGATTCTTAAGTGGTCCAGTATATGCTGAAGAATTAAATAAATAGTGGTGCTGTATATGTGCTCCAGAATTAAGAAATATATTAGTGAAGTCTGGTTTGTTTTTTCTCCATAATCTGACGAATACATCTATGAGAAGGCTATCTAGGACGATAGCTTTCATTCCTGGTTTTTTTCGATTGAGGATGTTTTTGATATAACCACCATACTTACTTACAGGTACGAATAGCAAGAATGCAAGTGCTAAAGTGATCAGCGAAGTGACCGTGATCTTGGATTGAGCATTATCGTTAACTGACTGTCGTATCGCCTTATAGAAGTTTTTGATAAGCCAATTACCAGAGACTTTAGTTTCTGTCCATGGGTCTGGTACGAAGAATGGAGAATTTTTTAGCCTATTATCTGCGTTAAAAGGAGATATAGCAGCAACTGATAGGCCTCGTTCTTCTAGCTCTTCGAAGAGCTGCTTCCAATCATTTAGTCCTGTAATATCACCTAATCTATAGACTTTATGCTCAGCGTAGTTTTTGCCAGTATATACTGTAACCCACTGTATCCAAGGCTCTAAGAGGTGATACTCTTTTTCGGAGTGGGTTTTTATTATCTTACGAGACTTGAGCAGCTTAGCGAAGTGTGGCAAATGCCCTTTGCTGATGTAGCTCTCCAGAAAATCGAAGTTTATCTCATTAAGACCTATAAGTATAGTACGGCTTTTCATATCAGACACTAAGGTATTGTTGTTAATTCAGCAAAAAAAGAACATATTGATATTTTTTTAATATGATTTTTACTGATAGCTTTGATAACTCATAATAATATGTGGCATATCCGATGACAACTGAATTATACAAACCTGTCTTTATCATAGGAGGAGTCAGGTCTGGGACCAGTATCTTAGGCGATATACTTAGTCAGGAAGAGGACTTAGCATATTGGCTTGAGCCTAAGTATATATGGAAATACCGCAAGGCCACAGCTAAGGATGATATCAGAGACGCCTCAGATGCCACAGAAAAGGTTAAGAACTACATAAGAGCTCGCTTCCATAAGTATATGACATCGCGAGGAGTGGATAGATTTATGGAGAAGACCCCCAGCAATGTCTTCAGAGTATCATTTATACACGAGATATTCCCAGATGGCCTATTCATACAACTCATACGTAATGGTCATGATACGATCTTATCTACCTATAAAAAGTGGACTACACCGATAGATAGAACGGCCGTAACAAGAAGAATCAGGTCTAATGAGATACCTCTGGAAGACTTGCCACATTATGGCGCTGCAACGGTAAGAGATGTAATAGGCAGAACTCTTCTTCCCAAAGCCGGTTTTATATGGGGACAACAATTCGAAGGCATAAAAGAATATAGAGCGACACATACAATTATGGAGACATGTGCTATGCAGTGGGTGACAGCTATGCAGCATACAGATAGAGACCTTAAGCAAATTCCCGAAGCACAGAAATTTCAGATAAGGTATGAAGATATAGTAAGGACACCAGAGAAAGTCTTATCACCTCTCATAGATTTTTTAGAGTATAAAAGTAAGATAGATATATTGGATTTCGCCGTAAGAAATGTCAGAGATTATACTAACAGATCTTATGATGCAGACACTTTGCTTAGTCTCGAGAAAGTAGATTATATTATAAAAGAAGAGATGGAAAAGTGGGGTTATAAATATTAAAATAGAATATGAAAAAGAACAAATCAAATTATGTCGCAATCATGGCCGGGGGTGTCGGCTCAAGATTTTGGCCAGCAAGTAGAGAACATACACCTAAGCAGTTTCTTGATATACTAGGAGTAGGTAAGTCACTTATAAGACTAACCTATGAGCGATTCGCTAATATCGTAGATCCAGAGAATATCCTTGTAGTCACTAATAAGATATACAAAGATCTCGTCAAAGAACATATACCTGAGATACCTGAAAAAAATATTATCACAGAACCGTCACGTAATAACACAGGGCCTTGTGTGGCGTACACTGCTTTAAGGTTAGAAGCGATGGATCCTAATGCTACCTTTGTGATAGCACCTTCAGATCATGTCATCTTAAAAGAAGCAGCATTTCTTGATAAAATAGATCAAGCACTCACATATGCTTCTAAGGAAGAAGTCATCGTGACATTAGGCATAGAGCCGACCCGACCTGATACAGGTTATGGCTATATAGAGACTGATGTAGATAGTGAGAATAGAGAGGTTATAAAAGTAAATCAATTCAGAGAAAAGCCAGATACTGCAACAGCAGAATCCTATATCAAAAAAGGAGGCTATTACTGGAATGCAGGTATATTTATATGGAGTGTCAGCACAATACTGAATAGCTTTAAGTCTAATGCACCAGAGATATATGATATCTTATCAAAAGACAAGAGCAAATACAACACAGATGCTGAGCAAGAATATATAGATCAGGTATATCCTACTACACCGAGTATATCAGTAGATTATGCAATATTAGAAAATGCAGATAACGTATATACGATACCTGCCGATATAGGATGGAGTGACTTAGGTACATGGAATGCACTACATGCTTATAAGGACAAAGACGAATCAGGAAGTGTCGTCATAGGTGCCAATACAATGATGGTAGATTCTAAAAATTGTATCGTAAAATCTGATGCAAAAAAATTAGTTGTCATCAAAGATCTCGATAACTATATCATTATAGACGAGCCAGATGTATTACTTGTATATCCGAAAGATAAGGAACAAAGTATCAAACAACTTCGACAAAGTATCGAGGATAAATCATTCAAGTAAGTTACCCGATTGTCAGCCAAGCATATCATATTAGTTGCTAATACAACCTGGAATATTTACAATTTCAGATTGAATATCATTCGGAAATTTATCGATGAGGGCCATCGTATTACTGTAGTCGCTCCTGTAGATGAGTACATAGAGTACAAAGAGAAGTATCCTACGGTGAGGCATATTCCTCTAAGACATATTGATAGAGAAAAGAACAATCCATTCCAAGATCTTCGGCTCATAATGGAGTTAAGATCTATATATAGAAAGCTGCAGCCTGACTTAGTCATACACTACACTCATAAGCCTAACATATATGGAGGAATAGCGGCTAAGATGACTGGTGTACAATCGATAGCAGTAGTGACAGGATTAGGTTATGCATTTATCAATAATGGCTGGCTCAGCAAGGTAACATCTTCACTATATAGATACACTCATAAGTATCATGAAGATATAATATTCGAGAACGAGGATGACTTAGCTTATTTCCTCAAGCATAACTTGATATCAAAAGATAAAGGGATAGCCGTTAATGGTTGTGGTGTAGATACTGATATTTACAGTCCATTTCCTAATGGGCAAAAGAAAGAGAAAATCACATTCACATTCATAGGTCGTTTATTATATGACAAGGGTATAGTAGAGTTTGTCGAGGCTGCTAAGAAGTTATCAGCAAGTTTAGATAATGTAGAATTCTGGGTGATAGGAGAGCTAGATCATGGTAATCCTTCTATGATAGAAGAGAGTACATTACTGACCTGGATCGATGAGGGTTATGTTACTTATCATGGATTTGTCAAAGATGTAAAACCTCTTATTGCTAAGAGTGATTGTATAGTATTACCTTCGTATAGAGAAGGTATGCCGCGTATAATATTAGAGGGGATGTCTATGGCTAAGCCTGTTATTACAACTCGGACAGCTGGATGCAGGCAGACAGTAGAAGAAGGTGAGAATGGATTACTTGTAGATGTCAAAGACTCAGGCGATCTTAGTGATGCGATGACCACGTTATATAATATGACCTGTGAGGAGAGACACGACATGGGATATAAGGGAAGATTACTGGCTGAAAATAAATTTAATTCGGAAATAATCGCTGATAGACTATATGATATTATCAGTGAGATGTGACAATATATATTTTAAGAAATCAATTATTAGAAGATGAAATTCAAGATCATTATGACTTTTATTTACTTAGCTATTATCAATCTATTATTAGCTTGCTCAGGTGCCCCTGCAACTGATACTGCTGAGCAAGATACGACGACAAATAATAACAAATCAGAAGTGGGTAACTCTGACAAACCCACTGTAACGACAGTAAAAGCTGCAAGAAAAGGTGGTCCCGCAGAGATCGTTCTCAATGTTAAGAATATGCCAGATCCTCAAGCTTCCCTGATTGGTTTCTTTGCAGAGTCTCACTTTAAGGCAGATACGACCTCAGTTAATAATGGCAAGATTGTCTTTACTAATCCTGAAGGCTACGACCAAGGACTTTATTATGTGTCTATCGGAAAAGATAAATTTGCTCAGATCATGCTGGGTGATGATCAGAAATTTGAACTGTCATTAGATGCTGAAGATCCGTTGAATACGATTGTCGTAAAAGGAAGTGAAGAAAATGAGCTGTTCTATGATAATCTTAAATATGAACAAGATTTTAATATTAGATTCGCTGATGTCAATAATAAATTAAAAACACTATCAGAGGGAAGTGCAGAGTATAAGAAATTAGAAGTCGAGAAGGAAGCCTTAGAACAAGAGAGAAAAGATGTTTTAAATAAGTTATTTAAAGAGCATCCTGATAATCTATTTACAAAATTTAAAATGGCTGGTCAGAATCCAGAAGTAAGGAAAGACTTGAGTGATAAGGAACAAGTCTATCATTTCAGAAAAGAATTCTGGGATAATGTAGATTTCTCGGATGAGAGACTTATAAGAACGCCAGTTATCAATAATAAGCTGAAGAGATATATTAAAGAACTTACTCCACAGAATGCAGATTCTATAGTACATTATTCTAAGATACTTATAGATAAGACATTACAATACCCAGAATACTTTAAGTATTTCAGTAACTGGGTGGTATTAGAATATGAAGCTGGTAAGTCTACAATCATGGATGCAGAAGCAGTATTTGTTAATATTACCAGAGAATACTTTACTCGTGAGAGAGCTTTCTGGGCTGACTCTATGGAAGTGTATGCTATCATTAACAGAGGTCGTGAGATGGGTAATAGCCTGGTAGGCCAGAAAGGTCCTAACATATCAGTGCCAGGACCTGACGGTACACCTAAGACATTATATGACTCTAAGGCAGATTATATTGTTGTATACCTCTATGCACCATCATGTGAGCATTGTATGGAGGAGACACCTAAGCTGGTCCAGTGGTATAATGAAAATAAGAATAAAGGATGTGATGTATATGCCATAGCCTTAGATACCGAGATACCAGAATGGAAAGATTACATAGCTAAGAACAATATGACATTCACTAATGTCCATGACCCTACTAACAGGTCTATATATGCGACTTATTATGTAGACGTCACGCCAGAGCTATATCTACTTAATAAAGATAGAACCATCATAGGTAAGAACCTCAAGACATTCCAACTGGAGACGGTCATAGCTAAGGACAAAGAGAAAAGATAAGGTAAATAACAGCCCCCAGAGAGGTCTTACTATTTTAGAAATATAAATTGCTTTCTGGATTCCGACCACAGAGTGGTCGTACGGTACTATAGCTATGCAAGAACGATTACTATTCTAAGAATTAGTCCTCCAGAAATATGGTGTAAATAGCACCAGAATACTAAATAATTCTAGCCTTCCCACAAGCATAATGAATGAGGTAACGATCTTACCAGAATTAGGGATCGTAGAAAAATTATCTAATGGACCGATGCTACCGACAGCTGGTCCTACATTACCTAAGCATGTCGCCACTATGCCCGCAGAGGTAACAAGTGGATTGTCAAAATCATTCAATATAAATGTCATCGTAATCATACCTACGAAAAATACGAATAGATAGATCAATAAAAATGTGAGAACATGCGTCATGACCTTGGGTGCTACAATAGATTTATCAAGCCTTAGTCTGATGAGAGCATTAGGGTGCAGTAGGCGTTTGAATTCTAATATGGAATTCTTAGCAAATACAAGATGTCTGACAATCTTGATGCCTCCAGAAGTAGACCCTGCACATGCACCAGAAAATAAGAGACCCAAAAAGAAAAATGCACCTACAGAATGCCATAGCGTATAGTCCGTAGTGACAAATCCTGTCGTCGTGATAATAGACACAACATGAAAAGCAGATTCTCTAAATGACTGCTCTATACCATTACCAGAAAAGTTATAACAGAGAATAGTCACAAATAGAATACTTACACAGACAAACATTACATAAGTCTTGAACTCATCACTTCTATATACTTTTCTAAATTGACCTTTGATACTTGCATATATAAGAGAATAATTAATTCCTGCTATAAACATGAATATTATAAGAGTATACTGAATTAAGGGAGTATCGTAGTACCCTATACTTTCATTTTTGGTGGAGAAGCCTCCAGTCGCTATAGTTGTCAGACCATGATTAACAGCATCATATGCAGTCATCCCTTCTATGTATAGAACTCCAATAAGAATACCTGTGATGCTGACGTATAGTAACCACAATCTCTTTGCTGTTTCTTTGATTCTAGGGTGGATCTTATTAGACGTAGGCCCTGGGGATTCTGCTATGAATAATTCTACACCTCCTACACCTAGTAATGGAAATATAGCTATAGTTAATACGATGATACCCATACCGCCTATCCATTGTGTGAAACTTCGCCAGAGAAGGATGCTATCAGGTAGTAAGTTAAGGTCTGAGAATATGGTAGCCCCTGTAGTCGTCAGCCCCGATATACTCTCGAATACAGCATCTACTACAGAAATATCAAGATCCATTATTAGGTAGGGTAGAGCACTGACAATAGTCGTTACGACCCATGCCATGACTACGATGATATAACCGTCTCGTTTAGATAACTGATTAGTGCTTCTCTTAGTCATCTTAAATATCCCAAGTCCTACACACATACACACGACGCATGTAATGAGTAGGTAAGGTGCTATACTTTCTTTGAGATAGAAAGCCGTAATCGTAGGTAATAACATAATCATCCCTACAAAAGCGATGATCACTGCGATGACTCGGAATATGGTATTGAGGTGAATGTTCATTTGTGATAATAATATCCTAGTAGTGGATCATCTGTTTATAGAATATTTTTTTATTCTTCTAATTTCTATTTTTATTATGCAATACTGCTGACTATAAATTACATAAAGTAACTCTCTACATGCTTGATAGATTCAGGAAGCGCAAATACAATGACCTTGTCTCCTTTTCTAAGTATGAAATCTCTTCCCGGAATTATACTGTCTTCACCCCTAATGACACCCGCTATGATGATAGAAGATACACGTAAGTTAAGTTCTCCCAAGGTCTTACGAGTGACGTGATTATCTTTAGTTATTTCAAATTCTATGATTTCAGCATTCACACCATGTAATGTTGCGATGGCTTTAATGTGTCCTTTTCTTACGTACCGGAATATATTATTAGCGGCGATCAGTTTCTTATTTATAATAGTATCGATACCTATATTCTGAGAGATGTGTGTGTAGACTTCATTATTGACTAACGCTATGGTCTTGTACACACCACTATCTTCAGCTAATAGACTTGATAGTATATTAATTTCTGTATTAGGCGTCACGGCTATGAATGCGTCCATATGTGCAAGGCCCTCTTGTTCTAATAGGTCCTTACTACCAGGATCTCCTATGATGACAAGAGTCTTATCTAATACATTGAGAAATTGATTTGCTATATTTTTATTTTTGACGACAAGAGTGACATGATAGTTTTTCTGGAGATTCACGGCAGTTGCTAGTGCAAGTGTGGTATCTCCTACGATCATTACTTTTTTGACATCCTGTTTTTGTCTTCCTAAGAATGGTAGGACATTATCTACATTTTCACTTTTGATACTGAGGTATAGGTGATCTCCCTTTTGTAGTATCGTATGGTTTTTGGGTATTATAGTTGTGTGATTTCTTAGAAGCGCCACACCTCTGTATTCGAATTTTTTCTGACCTTCGTTTATAGAACTTATGGGCCTCCCTACGAGAGGAGAATCTCCATCTATTGTAAATCCCGCAACGCTGATTTTCCCATTTTCAAAATCAAAAATATCAGTGAGTGACACCCTTTCTATAAGTCTCTTTATCTCATTAGCGGCAAGATGATTAGGGGATATTATATGATCTATTCCTATCGTAGCAAAGTATGACTTCTGTGAGTCATTGAGAAATTCTGGATTATTGACTCTAGCTATAGTTCTTTTGGCTCCTTTTTGCTTAGCAAGTATTGCTGTTAGAAGATTTGTCTCTTGACTCGTTGTGACAGCTATGAACAGGTTTGCTTTTGATACCTCTGCTTCTCTTAGTATATCTATAGAAGTAGCATTACCATGAAGCGTCATAACGTCTAACTTGTTAGCTACACCCTCGAGAACTTCGGCATTATTATCTATAAGTGTGATGTCTTGATTCTCTTTCTCTAAGAGTTTAGCAAGATGAAATCCTATAGAACCGGCGCCTGCAATGACTATTTTCATAATGTGATCATTGAATATAGCCTAAGGTTATCTCGGCGATATCAATTTTTATATTTTGATACAAATAAAGACAAAATTACAATCATCCTCAGAGTATTGCTCAGAAGTAATTTATAAAAATAGGTGAAAGTTATATGTAACTGATTGGAATACAGACGATTGTAATAATTCTATTGATTAGCTACGAGAGTATACCGATACTTATGTGTCGTCGGATTATAGCTATGGAGATCATATTTCATGAGACGCTATGCTTCAATGAATTGGGTAGAAATTTACATTGTGTTTTTTACGGAACTGCTTAGTTTAGATAGACAATACTTGCGTTAAGAAGGGTCGCAAAACTTACCCACATGATATATGGGACGAGTAAGTAAGCGGCAATATTATCCAGTTTTTTGAATGATCTGATCGTCATAAAGATCATTATCCACATAATGATGATAATAAATAATGCTATTAATGGTTGCTGAAGTGCAAAGAATATCGGTGTCCAGATTAGATTTAAGATAAGTTGTATGACGAATAATCTTATGGCTGATATCCTCTCAGGGCTGGCTGATAGATGCCAGATCCTCGCTATACTGATACCCATAAGCGTGTACAGAATCGTCCATGCAGGCCCAAAAACCCATGAGGGAGGTTGGAAAAACGGTTTATTAAGTGTCTGATACCATTCCGTCAGGCCGGTACCAGAAGCAATTCCAGAGAGGCTACCGAGACCTACACAGAGAATAACACATAGAATACACTTAGCTATGAGAGATTGTAACATACTTGGTTTTTACAAATTGAGAAAAAAATAGCCCACTTAAATTAAGTGAGCTATTTTTATTTTATCTAATCGAAGCTTACTTAGTTGCTGCTTCGTATCTTTTTTCGATCTCGTTCCAGTTGATGACATTAAAGAATGCTGTCACGTAATCAGGTCTTCTGTTCTGATAGTTAAGGTAGTAAGCATGTTCCCATACATCAAGTCCAAGGATAGGAGTACCGCCACATCCGATACCTGGCATCATCGGATTATCTTGGTTAGCTGTAGAGCACACTTCTACCTTGCCACCGTCATGTACACATAGCCATGCCCATCCTGATCCGAATCTTGTCCCAGCTGCCTTAGAGAATGCTTCTATAAATCCGTCTTTGCTACCATAAGCAGCATTGATTGCTTCTAAGAGTGGTCCAGAAAGTCTGCCTCTGTCGTTAGGATCCATTGCTGTCCAGAACTGATTATGGTTGTAATATCCGCCACCATTATTTCTTACAGCAGTATTATTCATATCCAGTCCAGTTAGTATCTCTTCTATAGACTTACCGTCAAGGTCAGTCCCCTCTATAGCTGCATTTAGTTTCTTAGTATATCCAGCGTGGTGCTTTCCATGGTGTATCTCCATAGTACGAGCGTCTATATGTGGCTCTAATGCATCATGACTATAAGTTAAGTTTGGTAATTCGAATGCCATATCTGTTATTTTGTTTTATTATAAATTTTAAAAAATATTCTTACTCAAATCTAACAAATATTTACATGAAATGTTCTTAACTCAGAACCACATTCTACTGAATACGTGCACTTTATAATCTTCTGACACATTAAGAATATTCTAATTAAATTTGTCCACCTAACAAACACACGATAATGCAAAAACAAAGAGAGGAAAAAGATTCTATAGGAGTGATAAATGTACCTGCAGATAAATACTGGGGAGCACAGACACAGAGGTCCATTCAGAATTTTAAAATAGGTGGTCAGACAATGCCGATCGAAGTTGTCAAAGCATATGCAATACTCAAAAAAGCAGCAGCACTCACAAATGCAGACTTAGGTGTATTACCTAAGACTAAAGCAGCACTCATAGGTAAAGTCTGCGAAGAAATCCTCAGAGGAGAATTAGATGATCAGTTTCCTCTCGTCGTATGGCAGACGGGTTCTGGTACTCAGACTAATATGAATGTCAATGAAGTCATAGCTAACAGAGGACACGTAATCAAGAAAGGTAAGCTGACAGATAAGAAAAAAGTCTTACACCCTAATGACGATGTGAATAAATCTCAATCTTCTAATGATACATTCCCGACTGCAATGCATATAGCGGCTTACACTAAGCTAAAGAATGTAACCATCCCGGGATTAGAAAAACTAAAAAAAGAACTGGACAGAAAAGCGAAAGCTAATGCTAAGGTTGTAAAAATAGGACGTACACACTTTATGGATGCTACACCGCTGACATTGGGCCAAGAACTGTCTGGTTACGCTACTCAATTAGAATTTGCGATAAAGGCCATCAAGAGTACACTTGCTCATCTAAGCCAATTGGCATTAGGAGGTACAGCAGTAGGTACAGGGCTTAATACTCCCAAGGGTTATGATAAGAAAGTAGCCAAGCACATCAGCAAGTTGACAAAGATTCCTTTCGTCACGGGTAAGAATAAGTTCGAAGGACTCGCTGCTCATGATGCGATAGTAGAATCTCATGGAGCACTTAAGACAGCAGCGGTATCACTTATGAAAATAGGTAATGATATAAGAATGCTGTCATCAGGTCCGAGATCGGGTATCGGTGAGATCATCATCCCTGCTAATGAGCCAGGATCCTCTATCATGCCAGGTAAGGTTAACCCTACGCAATCTGAAGCACTGACGATGGCGATGGCACAAGTCATAGGTAATGATGTAGCTATCAATGTAGGAGGTATGAGTGGTCAGTTTGAGTTGAATGTATTCAAGCCTATGATGATCTATAACTTTCTTATCTCTGCACAGCTGATAGGTGATGCATGCGTAAGTTTCTGTGATAACTGTATCAAAGGCTTAAAGCCAAATAAGAAAAAAATCAAAGAAAGCCTTAATAATTCTCTAATGCTCGTCACAGCTCTCAATACAAAAATAGGCTATGATAAAGCTGCAGAGATCGCTAAGAAAGCATACAAGGAAGATACAACACTCAAGGAAGCGGCACTGGCGTTAGGCTACCTTACGGCAAAAGAATTTGACGCTTGGGTAAGGCCTGAGAAGATGATCGGCTAAGAACCCTTAGAGTTAGGCATCAGCTCTTCTATAAGGAACACACTTCCTTAAAGTAACTTCATACAACATGAATATAAAACCTAAAACAATTTTTCTGATAGATGGCCTCGGTGCCATTCTATCAGCATTTTTGTTAGGGGTTGTTTTGATACATTATCAAGAACTTATAGGTATGCCTGAGAAGGTATTATATTTCTTAGCTTTTATACCGTGCTTATTTATAATTTACTCTTTTTCATGCTTTTTCTTCCTTAGGGATAATTGGAGATCATACCTTAAGTATATAGCACTTGCTAATTTTCTCTACTGCATATTATCTATAGCTATGATGATGGTACACCGAGATAGCTTAACGACATTAGGATATACGTATTTTGTTATTGAGATTATTGTAGTGTTGATAGTAGTAGGAGTGGAGTATCAGGTGTATAAAAATATGAGGACAATAAAATAAGTGTCAATATGGGAACGGGAAGAAATTGATTCTAACTGTACTGAATTTTCAATATTTTGTTAATTAAGAAATGCTATAAAGTAAGCACCATAGAGACTCATTAACTTAGAATTGGTGGACTGATAGGTAGATAGGCTTCTTATAACTCGGATTAATCCACACTAAACTGGAAATCACTTGATTCATTCTTCGATGTGATGAAAAAACATTTTACTCCAATCCCTCATAATTCTCCACTCCAAATGCAGGAACACAAAAACATAAAAAGATAAGATCTACGGCTCCAGTATTAGTGATTCGCTGAGCAGTATTTCTTGGGATTTTTATAATGTCACCTTTG
>CALLAG010000193.1 GCA_938002705.1 uncultured Saprospiraceae bacterium
ATTCCATATCTGCGTTAGAAAGCCTCGCCATAGCTAAGGCTATGTCTACGCCTGCCTGCCAGTAGGTAGGTTTTCTGTCTTAATCTGAAATAAATTATATGAGCGATCTTATCCGCCATTCTATAAGTCAAATTGTATAAGTCGACTTTAGTAGAGTAGTTGCTATGGTGTTATTTCTTTTTAGCGTAAAAAATATTATATTTATAATAATCAAAATCAAATCTTATGCTAAACGAAGAAGTACGTAATATCATGACTAAAGACCCTGTGGTCGCATCTCCAAATCATACGATTAAAGAAGTAACAGAATTAATGACCAGTAAAACCTTGCAGCAGATCCCTGTCGTAGAGAATGGAAAATTAATGGGACTCATCACTTCTTATGACCTGTGGAAGCATCTCGGTAGGGATGATGTCAGCGATACTGATACAATTAATGATGCTATGACTTCTCAGGTTCTCGTCATACGTCCTAAGGATAAAGTCGGTACAGCAGCGGAATTATTTATAGATAGAAGATTCAAGACTCTACCGGTGGTTAACTTAGATAATGAGCTCAAAGGTGTCGTCACGGCTTTTGATGTGATTAAGCATGTCTTTAAGAAAGAGTACCCTAACCCGATATTGTACAAAGAAGAATTGAAATGACGCTGACTTCGGGTATTAGTGTCCCATACGATTCTCGTAGAGAAGTTGATGTCCGTTTATTTCATAAGTATTTATAGATATATAATGGGATATTTAAGACTGACATCGGTATAATACTTATTCTGTATATAGATTACAGACGCATGTTGGTTAAGGCAATTCAGAAAGAATGGATAGAATACTGTCTCTCCATTCTTTTTGGACTGCAAGCATTTCTTTGTCAGGAATAGAGAATCTTTTCTTAGAATGATCACCATTACATTGACTATGATCATGCTGCATACCTTCTATCTCTATCATATTCTTCTTGTATTGCTCCAGCCTTAATTGTTGTGTTCTTACATTAGCAATATCCGCAGCTTTTATTTTATCTTCTATCTGACTGATGGCTTTGAGCCCTTCTTTTTGTATCTCAAAAGCTTTAATTAATTCTTCTGATGCAGGCGGATGATCATGCTTGCATGATATCAGTGTCAGGGCTATTGTTGCAATTAGAAGTAGGTATACTTTCATTTTTTTATATTTATTATTTTGTATAGTTAGCGACAGCATTGCGTAGGACCTTCATCGCTGCAGGCTTGTCACTATAGCCCATGGATACCATCTCGTTAGGGCCTTTATAATTAATGAACCACGTCTCTATAATCGTCGTCACACCAGGATAACGTTCTTGTAGCTCCTTAAGATCACTTATATTGCTAAAATTATCGACTAAGGGCACTGCAATTAGCTTATCATCTTGTTCCCCATTATCAAGTAATCTAAGTATCCCGATGAGCTTGCACTTCACGACTTGAGCTCGCTCGATTCTACGGCCCAGTACGATAACATCGAGCGGATCTCCATCTCCACCATTTTCTATAGGTAGTATCGACTGTGGTATCATACCATAATTAGCAGGATAAGCCAGGTAGTCGATCATTCTTGGTTTCTGATCTATGTATTGGAGTCGCATCGTCTCATCATGCTTTTCTACCTCCCACTTAGCATGTGTACCCGCAGGAATTTCTATGACGACATTGATAGAGCTATCAGCATTAATCGGGTTATAACCTGAGATAAATTTTTTGTCCGTTTTTATTTCTACTCCTTGAAGAGATGATGATGGTGGTGGACCTATATGCTTGTTACAAGATAAGGTCGACATCAAGAATACAATTAGAATTAAGGATGATAATCTACAGCCCATATTAATTCAGTGATTTCTTGTAGAATTTTTTGAGCTCACATGAGCTTACATTTCTTTTATATTTTATGAAAGCAAGTAGATTGACAATGTTGACTCTTAGGTATGAGTTATTGTCATACTTTCTTGCAGAGACTGTGGCAGGATCTTTTATAATGGTTATAGGGACATTGAGTTCCTTAAGCCTGTCTATCATTTCGAAATCTTCCATGATTTCATATTCTGATTTATAGCCATTATTGTTTTCGAATAAGGTTCTGGTAAAAAACTGGCATTGATCACCACCTCCAGCCAGAATACCATTGAATCTTGTGAAAAATGCATTGATCTTAAGTAGAAGAGAGTTGTTATCAAATTTATACGCAAAAAGACCTGCTTGATAACCTTCATTGATGGCTGAGAGAATATGTTTTTGGAAATCTACCGGTGGAAGCACATCTGCATGTAGAAATAGTAATATATCACCGCTGCTTGCACCTGCTCCCTCGTTCATTTGGATGCTTCTGCCTGCTTTATTAGACTTAATGTATGTAATATCGTATTCCTGACATATATTACGAGTATTATCTGTAGACTGAACACTATCTATGACATAGAGCTTAGTATCTATGGAAGTATGTTTTTTGAGATAAGGGAGTAGTTTTTTAAGATTCTCCTCTTCATTCAATGTTGGGATAATTATGTCTATCTTCCGTGATCTATTCACAATTAATGCATTTAACTCTTATACGATGATAAAAGTAATATTAGTTTTCATAAGCCTAAGCACTTCTGCGTATTATTCTGGAGTGTCAGGACAAGACCAAGAGGTCAACTATAATAAAGTCTCTGAGGACCTACTTAATGCCATAAAGAACGGAGAATCTACTGACACTTATACTAAGATTCTTGAGAGCTCCACGATAGAAAGCTTAGAAGCTCAACTTACAGATGATACTAAGAAGTTGGCTTTTTGGATTAATGTCTACAACAGTTACATCATTATGGTATTACAAGAACATCCTGAATATTATGATGATAGAAAGAAGTTTTTCAAAGCGCCTCATATTACGATTGGGGGAGAGAATGTTTCTTTTGCTGATATAGAACATGGCATCATCAGAAGGTCACAATGGGATCTTGGTCTTGGCTTGATACGTAAGCCATTTCCTGGTAAGTGGGAGCGTAAGTTGAGAGTAAGTAACAGAGATTATAGAATACACTTCGCCCTTAACTGTGGAGCTAAGGCTTGTCCTCCCGTCACCGTGTATGATCCTGATAATCTCGAAGCCCAGTTTGAGTATATGACGACGAGATATCTTAATAACAATACGACCTATGATGAGAAAGAAAATAAGGTTACCACGACGCCGCTGTTCTCATGGTTTAGAGGTGATTTCGGATGTAAGAAAGGTGTCAAAAAAATATTGGCTAAACGAGAGTTAATACCTTCTAAGAAGGTCGACCTCAAGTTCAAAGGCTATGATTGGACTTTAGATATCGATAATTTTGTAGAGGTGCCGGAGTAGGGTTGCCACTGATATGTTTTTAGGTTGTGGAATTGTAGTGCTTAGTATAGTATGTAATTTGATTTTTATTTCATCTGCACACGTCCCATATGATTGGTGCATTCGTGGCAAAAAGCACAAGTCGCTCATTTGGCAAAAGGGATGTGGAACCAAATGCCACGAATGCACGAATAGCGAATTTGGCAAAAGGGATGTGGAACCA
>CALLAG010000194.1 GCA_938002705.1 uncultured Saprospiraceae bacterium
TTCAGCCAAGAATGTAGTAGCTCGAGGTACCCTAACATTAATAGATCTCTCAATCGTGCCTCAATCGAGATGAAAAATTAGTTAGGTATAAAAAAAACGAGTAGAAATAAATTCCTACTCGTTTTATATTTTAATATTCAGTTGATTATTCTATTTCTCCACAAAGCCGCCATCGACTGGTATCACAATCTCTGGACTAAGATTACTTATGAATTCTGCTAAGCTGGCATCATCAAACTGCATAAGATTCACATACTTGTAACTCACACCCTCATCAGAAGATACGGCTAAGATATATGTCTTATTGATGTATTCCTTATCTGCTAACTGCATCGTATACTCTACGGGTATGATAGCCTGAAGCTCGCTATTATATTCTACTATTTTCAAAGGTTGCTTCACTTCAGCTGAGTTATATATCAAGCCTTCTGCAGAAGATGATTGGCGTTCTGCCTTCAGGTCATCTATCACAAATTGTTCTCCGCCGTTCATCTTGACCAAGTCAGGATGTGTCAGTGATGCTACTTTGACAAATTTATTATTGACAAATGCGTCAACGTATTCTTGAGCACTTTCTGAGATAGCACCTTGTGCTTGGATACTTGGTACAGATAATAAGCTTAAAAATAATAGGGCAAAAAATAATTTCATCAATTATGATTTTAGATAATTCTTATTAAAATATACAATAATATTAGAGGCCTAATTTAGCCTTCACTAAGTCTCCGACATCTGTCGACTTCTCTGCATATAATACAAAACCAGTACTTAGGTCAAATATGTAGGTGTAACCATTCTCTGCAGCGACATCACTTATTGCAGTCTGGATTCTATTTCTTAGAGGCAATAATAGATCCTCTCTTTTTTTCATGATCTTCTGCTGACTTTCTTGCTCGAACTTCATAATCGTCGTCTCTTCATCTTTTAGCTTCTGAGCTTCTGTCTCTAACTGCATTGGTGATATCTCACCCTGAGCTTGCTTTCGTTCAAGATCTTGAGCTTTACTCTGTAGTGATTTGATCATGTCTTGACCTTTCTTCTGTAACTGAGTTGTGAATGTCTCGATGTTAGAATTAGCTTCTTTGACATCTGGCATATCCATCAATAATACTTGCGTATCTACATAGCCAAATTTCTGTCCGTACATGCTTACAGCAGATATAAGAAAGAGAACTGCTAAAGTGTATTTCATTAAATTTTTCATTTGTTGTGGGTCTTAATATTGTTTATTTTCTTATTCCTAATTCTCTCTTAATCTCTTCAGTCTTATCGTACTCTTCATTAGAGTATAATAATCCTGTAGCACCTGCTTTGTCAAATATAAGGTCGTAACCCTTGATCTTAGCATAATCTTCTATCGCCTTGAATACTTCATCTTGTACGGGACTGACGAGTTCTTGTCTCTTTCTGAATAAGTCTCCCTCTGGCCCGAATCTTCTTTTCTGTAGCTCTCTTACTTGCTTTTCTTTCTCCATAATCTCATCTTCTCTTTCGATCTTGACTTCTTCACTTAATAAGACCATCTCTGCTTGATACTTATTATACATACTTTTGATCTGATCATACTCCATAGAGATATCTTGTCTCCACTTAGCAGACGCTTTATCTATCTCACCTTGTGCTTGGATGTATGAAGGCAGACTCTCAAGTAATCCACTTACATCTACGATAGCGACTCTCTGAGCCTGAACAGATAATGCCATCATTACGATAGCCACTATAGAAAAAATACTCTTTTTTATCATTGTCATAAAATTTTTGAATTTCAAATTATATCTAAATAAGCCCTTTCACAAGGATTACATTCCCTATGGTTTTGATTTAACTATAGTTTAACCCCGATTAGTATCGATAACTTATAGTAAATGGCCATCTGAGATGTCCTACAAAAATACTCCTTTGTTTAAATTTACAAATTAGGGTAGGAAAAAATATAAGAATAGCTTGAATGTAATGAATATATAGCCTTGATTTCACCCATAATTCATGGTAGTTACGATCAGGCCAAATTGGTCAACCATTACGATATAACTAAAAAACGTTAGATAACTTATATGAAATAATCACCAACTGAAAATTTCTACATACCATAGACAACCTCGCAAGATATATCATCGGCATTCTGGTCTATCAAGTCCACTCTGAACTCTAAATTTCCATTATTAGCGAATACTTCTATATTTTCTATGGTAAACTGACCTATGGATATAGCTAGCGAATTATTGATTCTCATTTCTACACACTCATCATTCTCAAAAGTTATTTCGAGGTCCGCATTGGTGTTGAGAAAATTACGGACTACCATATTTCTATTATCTACTTTTTCTATTTCAATAACTCGTATATCAACCAAATTGTCAAGCTCTGAACAAATTGATGTTATAATTCTCTCTCCAACGAAATCTTCTGTACAATCCACTTCCTCCACAGTCGGATCTATAATATCTAATGGATACTTAATCTCTGCTAATACTTCAGTACTGGTTCTGAATGTCATATCTATCAGATAAGATCCAGGCGTAAGACTAACAGAAGGATCAGCAACTCCAAAGTAAGAAGTCGGCCTTATGATTCCATCTATAATCGTATCGACAGATGAGCCATTCACTATAAAGTCACTTCCATTTCTATTTTGGATATTAATGTTATCTGGTAGATTAGAATACTCGACGTACACATCTTCGGGTTCGCCTTGTATCCATTCATAACGATAAGAAAATATTTCTGGACGCTCAGTCTGATTTACATCGATCTCACTGGGACTTACTCTTGCGGTACTTGCATATATTTTAGGTGCTATAAAAGAAGTACCTGCGGCTAATGCATATGGCACACTTAAGAGCTGGCTGCTGCCGACCAGCGTATATGAGGTTCCTCCAGTGATATCATGTGATAATGAAACATATTTAAGACCTCCTAACCAATCTATATTACCGAATGATCCAGACACAACATCCCCATTCCCTATTTCTATAGAATATAGACCATTACTATTTGTAATAGGACTATGACTTTCGCTGTACAATACCGCTCCAGTTGGTGCTCCATCTATGATCTGAATTAATACGCCTATGGACTGATCACTTACAGGGTCACCATTAGCGTCTAATACTAATGACTGAAAACTAAATGCCTGAGGTACCTGCCCTTGACAGATAGTAGCCAACATCACTGAAGTGATTATTATAATTGCTTGTTTCATTTGCTATATTTTTCTTCTATGATGAAATATCTTATTGCTTGGTAATTTTGAAGGTATGTCTATCATTAACTATGATAATATAGATGCCAGCATCTATATTTGATAAATCTATATTCTCACCTCTATAAGAACTTAATATTTCTCTTCCTTGTACATCTATTATCTTAACCGTTTTAATCACCTTGTCAGAAGTAACTGTAAGGTAATTGTCAGCAGGATTAGGATACACCTTAACATTAGTGACTAATGTGGCATCTACACTAACAGACTCTTCGTAGAATAACCTAAACGAGTATGCCGCTAATACTCCAGATGCATCATCGATATGTATGTCACCGAGTGTGTAGACGACATCATTATTTGCCTCTGAGCTGGAAAGCACACTTAACACGATGTCATCACTTTGAGCATAGCTACTGCTAACAAAAATTAACGACAAAATAAGTCCTACAAATATTTTCATTATGATTAATTCTCTTGTTACTATTTCCTAAAAATAAAAAAACTAATGGATACTCCCACAAAAAAAGGAGGTCAGAAAACTACAACTGACCTCCTCTAAAAATGTATAGTGCTAACGAATATCCTTATTCTAATACCATCAACTTATAGTCAGCTGAGGTATGCTCTGTAATCAGCTTAAGGTAATATACCCCTGCTGTAGGTAAATGACTTCTATCGATTCTGAAGTTATGAGTACCTTCATTATACGCTGTATCATACGTATAGACTAATCGTCCATTGACATCATATACTTCCCACTTACATGATCCTTCTTCAGTTATGACAAATTCTATATCTGTATGATCCTTCCATGGATTAGGTCGTGCAGATAGGATACTTAACATAGATACCTCTTGAGTCTTTAAGTGAATATCTACTATCTCATTGATTCCTCTATACGCTTCAGAAGGTGTCACTTTAGATGTTATACTTATTAGATCACTGGATACTACTTGATTCTTAGCTTTGACAACTAATCTAAATATAGCTTCTGTAGGATCTATGTCTAATGGCTCTTCTGTATTATAACTTATTGTTATCCAGCCCTCATTTTGTGATGCAATATTATAATGGCTATCATCTATATCTACGATATCACTTTCTACTCCTACTACTTCTATATAATCTGCGTCAAATTCTAATGTCATCTGCCACCCAGAGATACGCTCATAGCTATCGCTATAGAATGCTATGACATCATTCTGCCCTTCTTTGAGAATTTTTTCTTCTATTGTAAATGATAATGGCCATCTGCTTGCTCTATTCTCTATAACATTAGATTCTACATTAGCGATTACACTTCCATTGACATCTCCTATTTTGACACCTATGAAATCTATAGCCATATCACTATCAAGTTGATTAATAAAATAATCTTCTGGCATATCAAAAACCCATGGATTAAGAGCATCAATAAACTGATGGTCTGCATCTACGAACCTCCAAGATGAATTTTGTGGAAGCTCGTCATTAACACCAAGTATCAATTTTCTTAATTCTATCAGATCTATAGCGGTAACGCTATGGCTATCATCGGCATCTGCTGCGATCAATTTATATGGACTATTAAGTTCTTGTATATTAAGTATATGTCTCTGTATGTGTACTAAGTCTAATGTACTGACACCGTTAAGGTAATCTACGTCTTTCTGAGGAGCCACAATGTACTGACTGCCCATAGGCATATCTGGGAATGCATAATGCCCATCGGCATCTGTCATTTCCATAGCGTCTCCATTGACAAGAGTCACTTCTACATCTTCTACATTTTCGAAGTTTTCAGTATAGATATCACCTTGTACTACAACTCTTTCACTATCTCCACACATACCACCGTCAGTTATTGTTACATTCAGGCTACAGTAATCTTGTGCCATAGTCACATTATCTGTCACATATAGCCTTACTGTCCTTACTCCTATACTATCACAAGTGAATGTAATATTGGTCTCAGTAGGATCAGGAGAGATACTTAATGTTATCGGATTATTACACGCTTGATAGCTTCCTCCATCAAAGTCACTTGCCCAGAGTTCTTTTATTTCCTGGTCATTGACACCATCTCCATCTGTATCTATTGGAGTATCTAATTCTACACTTAAGTTATTCATACATACTGGAGTAGGCGCTTTCGTATTTCTTACTGTTAGCATCTGATTCTGAACTATGGTATTATTACACTGATCAGATATCGTCCATTCTACATCATATAATGCTGCAACAAGAACTTGACTAAATACATTGGTATCTCCAGAGGCCATTTGATTTCCACCTAAGTCTCTTACAACATATGACCATTCCAGATCTCCCATACATGCACTTGTACCGGTTCTTGTATACTCTATCAACCCACTTGTGCAATCAACAAATTGTGACTCTACCAAGATCGGATCAAATGCATCTGTAGTAGGTGCAACTGTGTTTCTTACATCTATAATCTGAGGTCCATTAGGATCAGTATATTGTGCAAATGTGGTTCCTGTATCATCACACCAATCAATCACTGACCAAGTTCTTTCTATCCTAAAACACTGACCTCCTAATGTCGATGTAACAAGCTTGTCATCATGACTGAATCCCAGCATACTACACTGATCATCACCTGCCAGAAAGCTTGGGTATGCAAAAGGTGGGTCAAGATCTTCTGGATTAACCTCATCAGGACTACATATACCAGCAGTGGAAGTATAATCTAATGGCCATTGTATGTTAGATGGCACAAATGGTGTATCATTAGTTATGGTAATTAACTGCTTACAAGAATCTAAGACAGTCATATTATCATCTTTTAAAAGATTGAATGTCCTCGTGATCGTCCCGATATTACATTGATTAATATTAAATATTGGAATCTCAACAAGCGTATCTGTAGAACTGCAATCTCCTATCAACTTAGCATCTCCAAAAGCAATAGATAAAGTATCACGATCAAAAGCAAGACGACAGTCTACATTGACACTGAGTGGACACTCTAGTGTAGATGGTAATTTATCTTGGACATTAACCCTGACCATGCAATCATTTACATTACCACTCTTGTCATATACTCGGAATACGACCATAACTTCTGCTCCTGCATCTGTACAGCAGAATTCTACTCTCTCACCAAATAATGTATCCATAGGATTACAATCTGTCGTCATTCTTCTTACTTCAAATCTATCTATGCCACAACCATCCCATGAGCCATCATCTACAGATGCTGCATTAAGAAAAGTATTACCTGCTGTAGATAACGCTACAGTCGTATGCGACTCACATATAGCGACTGGTTCCACTTGATCTTGTACTGTGATAGACACACTACATGTAGAACTATTATAACAACTATCCCTTACTGTATAAGTGATAAGATTAACTCCAGACTGCAGCATTCCTCGTCCACCATTAGAGTTAACTATTGGTGATCCAACAGGATCTATCTGTACGATGATGCCATTACTACATCCATCGGTTGCATCTACAGAAGGAAAATCTACCATGACCTCACAATACTCATCAGAACTTACTGTAAAGTCTTGTGGACATACGAATGTAGGTGCTACTGTATCTATAACTTCTATAAGCTGAGTACCAAATCGAGAAGAATCTGCACCGCAGAACCACTCTCTTACTTCAAAGGTTCTCATAATTCTCTTTCTACAAGGCGTGCTTGGTAGAGCTAAGTCATTAACAATCACTGCGGCGCTGCACACTTGACCAAAAGAAGATGGTACAGTCATAGGTCCATCCACAGTGGCTATCGTAGCTCCATCTATAGGTAATAGAGGCACACCCGATGACCCTGATCCACATACTGCAAAAGCAAACCCTATGTTATTAGGCGTACCCATCGTTCCAGATCCTGTCTGTGGCATACATATAATAGGCACACCTGCCGATCCTGACCCAGTAGGTATAACACCTGATATATATGGCATCGGAAATCCATCATTATTAAATATATAGTTAGGATCACCACATGCGATAGATGCATCTTCTGGAAATATAATACCATCAAAATCTACTCTTTCTAAATGTATAGTATGTGTACAGTCTGTGAAATTACCTGACGTCTCATCTATAGCTCTGTATGTTCTTGTAACTATACCCGTGTAATCAGGATCACAATCCATACTTACTCTGACTTCATCTAACAAAAACACATCAAATGCTCCGCCTCCACATCTTGCAGTTGCTGTGGGAACACCTATAACATCAAGAGAACCACATGAGACTGTATCATTTTCTGGACACTGAATTTGTGGTGCTAATTTATATTCTATAGTAACATAACCCCAACAAGAATTAGCAGAATTAGCATCTATGACGTGTGCAGAAAAAGTCTGCCCCACATGCGACAACCCAACATTAGGTGGAATCATTGCACTAGTTGTCGTTTCGAGTATTACAGAGTACATCCCACCAGTACAAGTTGTTGAGAGTGGATTTATAAGCATTGTCGGCGTTATTGTAGCCATACAATTCTCATCCAAACTTACATTAACTTGATTATTACACTTCAGCGAGCATTGACTATGCCCATAGTTGACTGATAGACTTACTACCATGAGCAGTAATATTCTATGGATCATAGAGTGTGATGTAAAATGTCTTGGGAACATTCTACGGATACATATAGCGCTAGCGACTAGCACTTTAAATCGGTAATGGTTCATAAATTGGGATTTATAAACTTGGGTTTTAAAAAATCGGTTGCTGCATAATATCTATAAATAAGAGCTGTCTCCTACTTTAATTAGATATCATTTCTTTACTGTTGTTGGGTATATAAACTTAATCGAATGACAAACATATGTATTACATATTAAAACAAATCATAATATGTAAATATTAACATATCTAATTATTTATATGTATTTAAATTTTTCGATTTTTCTGAACTCCGTTATCGAGACCTTGCAAAGTTGAATGAAAAAACCCCGACGAGCTTACGCTGTCGGGGTTAGAAATATTTAGTGCTAACGAATTACTTGTTATTCGTGTTGGCCTTTAATTAATCACAACTATCTACAATTGACAATCAATCATTAATAGTTAACAATTAAAAAAGTTAATCTACCAACATCATCTTGTACTCAGATGTATGTGTATCTGTTATCATCTTGACATATACTATGCCTGATGACTTCACGTCTGTTCGCTTGATGACCATCGAGTTATTACCTATCTCATAGTTATCTCTATTCATATACAGTAACCTTCCACTTGCATCATAGAATTCCCATCTTACTTCTCCAGCTTGATGCATATTGAACTCTATCGTACTTTCATCTATCCATGGGTTCGGATTCGCAGTTAGAATTTCTGATCTTTCTACCTTCGCATATCTCATCTCGATATTGACGATCTGATTATTCCTGTATGCCTCCTGTGGTGTCACAAGTGATGTCATCTCAAATAATCCTTCCGTCGTAATATCTTCTTTAGCTCTATATCTGATCTCGAATATAGCTTCTGATGCATCTGCTGTTCTTGCTTTTACATCATGGTAACTTATAGAAACCCAGCCTTCTGACTGTCTCGCCATATTATAGTTGTCTGCTCTAAGATCTAACTTATCACTGCTCACTTCTAATACTTCGATCTTGTCTGCATCAAACTCTATCGTCCCTTGCCAGCCATTGATATCTTCATAGCTACTTGATCTTACATATGCTGTATGGATCTCTCCTTTCTCTACTTGCTCTTCTTCTATCGTAAACTCAAGTCCCCATCTCGATGATCTCGTATCTAACGACTTGGTATTCGCATTAGC
>CALLAG010000195.1 GCA_938002705.1 uncultured Saprospiraceae bacterium
ATCAGCAATACAACTGCCGAAGTTATCCATGAATATTTAGATATATTCTTCAATTTGGTACTTCTTAGTTTTCTACGGGTTGATCTTGAGGCCAGATATTATTATCAATATTAATATCAGCCATTCTACCCGATGGATCTATTAGTACTTGTTTAATTTCGCTTAAAGGTTTGTCCACTTCTATAGTATAATCCGCATGCGTCCATGGCCAGTCAGGAAGCACCTTTCCTGAGAATTGATCATTACCTTTCTCCCCTCTCATAATACGCAGTGGAGCATAATAATTCATGACTGTACCATCTCTTAACACAACACTCAGGTCTATCGGCATAGGCATCTCTCCTACTCTCTTGAGTTGTATTGTCGTTTTATTATCGGCACTACTAACATCTTCAATAGAATAATCTATAGTACGAGTAGTATAGACGAAATACTCCTTAAACCAATCCAGCTCTAAGCCTGAGACTTTCTCCATCACTCTGATGAAGTCATTAGGGTTAGGATGTTTGAACTTCCAATCATGATAATATCTGAGCATCCCCTTGTCATAATCTTCTTCTCCGATGATGTACTTAATCTGCTCCAAGAATACAGAACCTTTAGTGTAGGCGCCTACTCCGTAGGCTTGATTAGTAGCAAAGTGATCAGCATGTATGGATAATTGTTCTTCTCTCCCTGACATGGCAAATCTTCCATAACCTCTTACGGTTCTGTAATGTGGGTTGTCTACCACTTCTCCCGTTATGAGCTTCTTACTTCTTAAGTAGTTCATGACCTCCGCTGATCCATGTGATGTAAATCCTTCATCCATCCATGCATATAATGCTTCATTAGAAGCGAGGACCATTTGATACCAGCTGTGCATCCACTCATGTATCGCTACTCCTACAAGACTCTCATAAGTTCTCTCACCTGTAATCAGTGTAGCCATAGGGTACTCCATACCTCCATCACCTCCCTGTATGAATGCATACGTCGGGTATGGATACTTGCCATATTTCTTATTCATAAACTTTTCAGCTTCATTCATAGCTGTGTGTAATCTCTCCCAGTTTTCCTTAGTCGCTTCATTATCTTGGAAGAAGTAACGAAGCACTGTACCCGCATCAGTTACTTTAGAAAAGTGAGTATAATCAGGATCTGCAGCCCATACAAAGTCATGTACATTATCTGCTTTAAATCTCCAGTTCAACTTAGATTTACCTAAGAATTTTTTCTTTTTGGTATTCTTATCAGAGTAGCCATGTCCCATATCTTCTGGATTATCCACAAGTCCTGTAGCAGCGACAGTATACTTTCTGTCTATTTTGATAGATACATCAAAGTCTCCCCATATGCCATAGAACTCTCTACCTACGTACGGATTAGCATGCCAGCCTTGATAATCATACTCGCTTAACTTAGGATACCATTGTGACATAGAGTAGCTGATGCCTTCTGCATTATCTCTTCCACTACGTCTCACTTGCACAGGCACTTGTGCATTGAATTTCATTTTGAGTTTTGTCTTCTTGCCCGGAAGGATAGGCTTCGCTAATGTAACCTCTAATATGGTACCTTCTACATGATAAGTCGTTGCTTTCCCATCTTGCTCTAAGCTTTCTATTTTTTGATATCCTATCTCATCATCTGTAAGCGCTGAGATACGGCTTTCTACCCTTCTATCAGGATCTGATATATTTCGAGATCTCACATCCATCATACTATTAGGCTGGAATGCATTAAAGTAGAGATGGTAGAACACTTTAGTAAGAGTATCCGGGGAGTGATTAGTATATTCTATTGTCTGCTCTCCTGAGAACTGATGGTTCTTAACATCAAAATCGATTTCCATTTTATAATCAGCTTCTTGCTGCCATCTCTCAGGCTGAGCTAATGATATAAAGGCTAAAGAAACGAGCAAAAAGGTAATTAGTGATTTCATTCTATAGTGTATTAATATTATCATTTACATAATTATCGTCTTCAGTATATTCTATAGTGGTAAATAGCTTACTGAATGATCCCCATTGATATCTATACTTCATATATAATAGAAAGCATATAGATATTAGTATAAAAAAGAACAAAAGTAACACGGGGTTAACGTCACTTGTCTTAAATAATGACTCTGTCTGTATCGCTGCACCTGAATAACCTACGAAGACTGCTCCAGAAAAATTAGTCGCCGCATGTACCCCGAGCGCCAGCTCTAATCCGTCATCCATAATTGTCATAATCCCTAATACCAAGCCTGCACTAATATAGTAGGCCTGCATTATGCCAAAACCAAATTTCTCTACCTCAGGATTCATCGCATGAATAAGGCCGAAAAGTACAGAACTTATTAATAGTGGCATCCATTTAGTCCGTTTCATAAGTGGATGACTCTTAGCTAACTTGAGGTTTTCTATCACCGATAGAAATATATAGTTAAGTCCCATAGCAATTAGAATTATTGCTACAAGTAATCCCGTCTTTCTCATTATAGTTAAGACCATAGAATCATCGAGCACATTCGCATTCATAATATCTAATTTAGAAATGCTTGTATAAAGTACAAATGCTATGCAGAAAGAAGATATTATACTTAGTAATTTATACAGAGGTGTTAATCCTGTCCCCTGCATAATATAACCTCTAAAGTACAACTCCTCCATGCTCGTCTGTATGGGCAATATCAGAATAGATATCAGCAATAATGGTATGAATGTATTCCACTGAAAGTGGAATGTATAATTCTCAGGATATAAAAAATAAGCGACTACTTCCAAGATCAGAGACATCGTAAGCCATAAGCCAAAAGCCTGAGTTATACGGCCCCACCTTATCTTAGAGTATGGATTAACAAGAGTCTTAAATTCTCGGTCGTGTACAGGCTTAAATATAAAATAGAACGCCGTCAATGCCCCCACAAACATCAGTAGCAATAATGCAAAGCCCATGTTACTATTAATCCCAAACATCGTAAAATCAGGATTAGTACTGAATTCTTCTAAGCTGGACTTAGTCACGTCAGGATTATCTGTAGCAGATCTTGTAATGGCCATGGCCAATGGAAGCTGGCCTATAGTATAGCCTACGCCTACAAGTATAGTCACTACGACATACCTCCACCACTCATTATTCCCCGTTTTTGCCTTTTCAAAAAACATGGTCTACTATCTTAAAGATTAATATTAAGTATTGCTGATTTTCGCATAAAAGTAACGATTGCTGTCGAATTTTTTATATGACAAATTGTACAATGAATATGATGATAATCAAGTAATTCTTAGCTTTTCGTTACCGATATTGGATATTTTACAGCATTTTTGTGTCTACAACGAGGAATTATGAAAAAGAACAAGATTTGGATACTCATAATGGTAATAATAGCTTGTGGATTCTACAGACTACTACCACATGTAAGTAACATCACACCGATAGGTGCTATGGCATTAGCGGGTGGTATGTACTTTAACAAAAGGATTCTTGCTTTTATAATTCCTATTATCACATTATATGCAAGTGACTTAGTCCTTAACAATACGATTTTTGCTGCTCCAGGCTCAGGTTTTACATGGTTTTCTGACTACATGCTCTACGTATATGGTGCTTTCTTATTGACAGTTATACTCGGTATCATGCTACGTAGTAAGGCGACTGCCTCTAAGATTATAGGCGGTACATTAGTGGCTTCACTATTGTTTTTCTTAGTTACTAACATAGGAAGCTGGGCATCTATGCCTATGTACCCTAAGACGATGTCTGGGTTATGGACTGCCTTATTAGCAGGTGTTCCATTCTTCAGGAATACGATGATGGGTAATCTCATTTTTATTCCAGCATTCGTAGCCTTCTTTGAGTACTACCTCAAGGGGAATAATATCTTCAGTTCTGAGAAGAATGTTGCTTTAGAGCAAGTTTAAGATATAGCTTCTTATTACACCTTAGGATTCCACTTTACCTCATCGATACCGTCGAGGTGAGCAAGATATCTGGCTACGACGAAGAAGTAATCTGATAAGCGATTAAGGTATATCTGGACGAAATTATCTAAGCCTTCATGATTCTGCTGCATAGTAACAACCCTGCGCTCTGCCCTTCTGCATACAACTCTACAGACATGAGCTTTCGCTATACGTCCATTACCACCTGGCATGATGAATGACTTAAGAGGCGGCAGTATGTCGATCATTCTGTCTATCGCTTTTTCTAATTTGGATGTATGAGCTATGTCTAAGGCTGGAAGGTATTCTGGCATCTTACCATCAGAAGCCAAGTGACTCCCTATATCAAATAGGATCGGCTGTATAGACTTAAGTTCTTGATTAAGTGCCTCATCATCGACCTCAGCTATCAGCGACCCCAGAAACGAATTTAGTTCGTCTACAGTACCATAAGCTTCTATCTGGATATCATCCTTAGATATCTTAGTCCCTCCGAAGAGTGAGGTTCCACCGCCGTCTCCTGTTTTTGTATATATCTTCATCTATGTATAATGCCTGCGAGCGATATTAGTTTTTGTTGTAAAAATGTTCTGGATCATGAGCACTGATAACATTATCATTTCTGATATCTGATTCTAATAATCCGTCCCGCAATCTGACAATTCTGTGGGCATGAGCAGCAATCTCTGGCTCGTGGGTAACTAAGATAACAGTATTGCCTTGATTATGAATCTCTTCCAGTATAGCCATGATCTCTATAGATGTCTTAGTATCCAGATTACCAGTAGGCTCATCGGCCAATATCAATGCAGGATCGTTAACTAATGCTCTCGCTATTGCAACCCTCTGTCTTTGTCCACCTGATAGTTCATTAGGCTTATGCTCTACTCTATCTCCTAATCCTACAGTATCGAGGACCTGTTGTGCTCTCTCGAGCCTTTTACTTTTACTCATTCCAGAATATACGAGCGGCAGAGCTACATTCTCAAGTGATGATAGTCGTGGTAGTAGATTGAATGTCTGAAATACAAAGCCTATCTCCTTATTTCTCACCTCAGCTAACTCTGAGTCCGTCATCTCACTGACTATCTGATCTTTAAGCAGATACTTGCCTTGAGTAGGCGTATCTAATAGCCCCAGCAGATTCATCAATGTAGACTTCCCTGAACCCGAAGGGCCCATCAGCGCCATATACTCATTACGATGTATATCTAAACTTACACCATCGAGGGCATGGACTTTTTCAGCCCCCATGGTATATATCTTCTTGATATTATCTATTTGGATTATTCTATCAGCCATAGTCATAGTTATGTATTATGTTAATAACCAGTAAGGAATATTAGTTATTACTTTAAGCCTACAATTTATAGATATATCTGTGTATTTATTAATTATTTAGATAATCATAAGCTCTTATCCGTCTAAATTGTAATTTAGCACGCTGTAATTAGCATAAGGTTTATTCATACTCATAATAGAACTACTCTGAAAACTGACATCAAACATATAGCTGTAGCTGGCAATATAGGCGCTGGCAAGACGACATTAACCGAGATGCTCGGTAAGCACTTTAACTGGGATGTACATTATGAAGATGCAGATACTAACCCCTATCTGAGCGATTTCTATGATGATATGCACAGATGGTCATTTAATCTACAGATCTATTTTTTAAATTCTCGATACAGGCAAATATTAGATATTAAGTCTGGAGACAAAGTCGTCATACAGGATAGAACGATATATGAAGATGCTAATATCTTCGCTCCTAACCTACATGAGATGGGGCTTATGTCTAAGCGAGACTTTGACAATTACCACAGCCTATTCGATACTATGACCAGTCAGGTAGACCCACCTGATCTTCTTATATACCTTAAGGCCAGCATCCCTAAGCTCGTAGAACACATACACACCAGAGGCCGGGATTATGAAGGCAGCATCAGCTTAGACTATCTTAAGAGATTAAATCAGAAGTACAACGACTGGATAGATGGCT
>CALLAG010000196.1 GCA_938002705.1 uncultured Saprospiraceae bacterium
AGATCTGACCTCAAGAGAAAAAAGAAACGCTAATAAGTTATTAAAAGCAGCTCCAGACAATTTTAAGGGGAGGCGAGGTCAATCTAAAGCGATCTATCCAGAACTTGAACATCAAGGTGAAGATAAATTATGGCAGAAAGATTTTGGGAATAGTGCAAGATTAAAAACCTTTAATGAGCCTATTATAAATATTGATGGTATTTCATCAACATTCGGATCTCCTAATGATCCCTCTGGAGATGTAAGTGACAGACATTACGTGCAAGGTATTAATGCAACTGAGATTGGTGTATTTAATTTGGATGGTAGTCTGGAGGCAAGATTTGCAGCTAACACACTCTGGACATCATTTAACGTAATTTCTGCAGGGGACCCCATAATTCTATATGATGAGCAATCCGATAGATGGATCATTACAGAGTTTACTGATCCTGCTAATCTACTGATAGCAGTGACTGAGACAGATGATCCATTGGGCTCATATCACGTATATAATTTTCCGACACCACGATTTCCTGATTATCCCAAGTATGCATTATCGCCAGATGCTCTTATTCTTACGACTAACGAGGGTGGAGCAGCTACACTTCACCAATATTTCTTTGACTTAAAAGCATTAATAGCAGGTGAGGATAATGTAACAATGCAGAGAATAGAAGTAGGTGGTAATACAGATATAGAAAGTGGATTTTTCGTAACGACACCTGTAGATTGGAATGGCGAGAACATGCCTTATGATAATAACCCTATTACGATAAGAGTCAATGATAGCTCATGGGCTGGTGGTTCAGATCAAGACCAAATAGAGATCTATACTTTTGATGTTGATTTTATAAATGAGGATAGCACAAGAGTTATTCAAAGCTCTGTTGTGGTGTCACCATTTGATACTTATCCATGTTCTACATCAGCTGGTGGTGTGTTCGCATGTATTCCACAGTTAGGAGGAGGTGGTCTAGAAGGTCTACCAGATATAATATCTAATCTGCCACATCTGAGAAATTTTGGTACACATGAGTCGATGGTATTTAGTTTTGCGACAGATGTCACTGATGGTGATAATCTTGCAGGTATACGATGGATAGAACTTAGACGTACGGCGGGGTCTGAGTGGAGTTTATATCAAGAAGGTACATATGCACCCGATGATGGCCTACATCGCTTTATAGGATCTATAGCCATAGATGATAATGGTAATATAGGATTAGGTTATAATGTAAGTAGTGAGAATGATTATGTAGGCTTAAGGTATACAGGAAGACTGGCTTCTGATCCTCTCGGGATTATGACTATAGATGAGGTGAATGTCGTCGATGGTGTGACACCTATTAATAGTGGAAGTAGATTAGGAGATTATTCTCAGATGTCTGTATCGCCATTCGGTGACAATACTTTTTGGTTTACTGGAGAGTATGCAGGTAACGAGAATGTTAGAAATTCATTGACAAGAATATTTGCATTTAAGATTGAGCAAGATTCTAATGATCTATCCGTTTCTAAAATATTATCCCCGGTTACTTCACCATTATTGTCAGATCAGGACATCGTAAGTATAGAAGTATCTAATAATGGTATCAATGATATACAGTCCTATGATATAGGCTTAATTGTGGATAATCAGTTTGTAGAATCTAAGACTATATCAACACCTATAGCTTCTGGTGAGCAAGTCATCCATAGTTTTGATAGCCCACAGGATTTTTCAGAGTTTACGAATTATAGCATTGAGACATATGTAACAGCAGAAGTAGATGATAATAATTCTAATGATACACTATCAGTAGAAGTAAGTAAGATCCGACAAGTAGATGGCCTTATAACTTCTCAATTCTTAAGACAAAGTTGTACCGAAAATGCAATAAATCTAAGTATCACGATCACTAATGAAGGCGCTGATACCATAAGTCGTACAGCCATAGAAGTAGCTTATCGTGGTGATATCATCGATACCCTTGTATCTAATGTAGTTCTGGCTTACACAGATGAAGTAACTTTTGAGTACAGCATTAATTCTGATTTCTTAGCTGAAGAAAATGATATGAGCTTCACTATTATAGATATTAATGACGGTGGACTGGATGATAATCCGCTTAATGATGTTTCTTTAGTTACAGCGCCATTTGATTTTAATTTGATGCCTATTAATTTGATTATCCGAGCTGATCGTTTTCCTGCCGAGACGTCATGGGAATTTAGAGAACAAGGGAGTGCTGATCTTATTGCATCTGGAGCTATAAATCCTGATGTCAGATTTGGTATCAATACTATTCCACTATGTGTATCTCCTGACAAGTGCTACGTGATTACTGTTCTCGATTCTTATGGTGATGGTATATGCTGTGGAGCTGGTAATGGTAGCTTTAGTGTAGAGGATACAGAAGGTAATGTTTTCGTATCAAATAACGGCCAATTCGGATTTTCTGTTGATGAATTGTTCTGTGCAGAAATGGTAGGTTGTAATCTCTCGGCGGCTATTGATGTGACTAATGCTTCTTGGGCAGGAGGTGATAACGGCGTTATTATGATCACAGCTGCTAATGGAGTAGGAGATTACCTATACAGCATAGATGGTGGTATTAGTTTTGAATCAGATAATGTATTTGCAGATCTTCCTGCAGGTGATTATTCAGTTGTGGTTACAGATGCTGAGGGGAGATGCACCTACGAAGAGAGCGTTAATGTAAGCTTTAGCACAAGTACCACTGATATATCTCAAGGCGTCCTTACTGTCAAGCCCAACCCAACAGATGGAGTTATACAAGTGAGCTTACCCACTGATAATAATAGTGAGCCATTCATAGTATTTCAGATATTAGATATAAAAGGTCAGCTCTTACAATCAAGGAAAATAGGAATATATGATGACGCCTACACAGGTGCTATATCTCTGTATAATTATCCCGATGGACATTATATACTCAGATACGTATCTAAGTCTATGTCAGGTATCGTCAGGGTGATTAAGAATTAATATTAGTAGGTACAAAAGAATATAATTATAAAGGGAAAAGACCATAGGTCTTTTCCTTTTATAAGAACTTTAATCAGTAATATTAATTAATAATCGAGAACCTTTTTCAGGAAGGCACCCACCCTTACACCCTTACACCTTTAAACCCTTACACCCTTATACCCTTATACCGTCACACCAAAGCCTAAATTTTTAATTTTTTCAACCGATATTACAACTCATTCCTAACTATGATGTTATCTCTACATTATGGTCCTTAATGTAACGTATCCAGATTATAAGACTAAGGCAGCAATCCAAAAGGTTGTAGGCCAATCATATAGTCTTATAGACAGAATTAAGATGGGCGGGATAGGGACTTCTAAGCTGCTCATGCTCGAAGCGACTGACGAGATACATAAGTTACTTACCGTCACAGGTGATACA